>SLSH01000019.1 GCA_007130555.1 Bacteroidales bacterium | reverse complement strand
ATAATTAAACTGATTGCTGATATTTCTGCACAGATTGAACGGTATGTTATCCGCATGGAGCAGGAGGATGGGCTGCTGCTTCTTAAAATAAACCGTATTAAAACCATTCACGCCTCACTGGCCATTGAGGGCAACACCATCCCGGAAAATCTGATAACAGATATTATCGAAGGCAGGCATGTAGCAGCTCCCCCGCGTGAGATACAGGAGGTGAAAAACGCCATTAAAACCTATGATACCTTTGCCTCTTTAGACCCTTACAATGTGAAAGATATGTTGAAGGCCCATGCTCTGATGATGGATACCCTGGTAGACAAACCCGGCAGTTTTCGCACAGGGGGCGTTGGTGTTTTTGCCGGAGATAAAACAGTACATGTTGCACCGCCCGCGGACCGTGTGCCTGCTTTAATGAAAGACCTGTTCGACTGGTTAAAAAAATCCGATGATCATCTGCTCATTAAAAGCTGTGTGTTTCATTATGAGTTTGAATTTATACATCCATTTACTGATGGAAACGGGCGGCTGGGAAGATTGTGGCAGTCGCTTATACTCAGCAGACTGCACCCGTTATTTGAGTATCTGCCTGTAGAAAACATGGTTTTTCAGAACCAGCAGAAATACTATGATGTCATTGCACAGAGTACAAAAGCGGCAGACTGCGGTATTTTTATTGAATTTATGCTTAATGAAATTCTTTCCACTCTTAAGAAGAGATAGGGGTAACCGCCCGCTTCGCTCGATGAACGCAAATGCGAAGCGGGCGGTTTCTACTCTTACCCTCTGTTTATTGAGTACATATGTATCTGCCTGTAGAAAACATGGTTTTTGAATTGACTCAATACTATTGTTTTGATAGATTAGAGTATTGAAGAAGATTTTGAGATTATGCTATGAAAACTAAAACCATATTTGAGGAACAGGTAATCACAGAGATGCAGAAAATACCTGTTCCTATGCAGAAAAAATTAGTCAGGGTAGTGAGGGTTTTCAGGGAGGAAATGGCGGGCTCATCTTATGATGAAAAAAAAGCAACCGGCAGGTTTCTGGAAGTATGCGGATCATGGGAAGATAAGCGATCAGTAAATGAACAGATAGATGATATATACAAATCCCGAAAATCCCGTATTGACCTGGAGAAACCTGTATGAGATATCTTCTTGTTACAAATAATGAAAAGCATTTTAGTAAAATTAAAGGTCTGCCGTTAGAAAACTGGTATAAGTGATCAATTATTGAATACATCAATTTGTATAGTTACGGACAGGGTTCATCAATCGGGGTAAAATATGAAACTTAAAATTGACGAGAAAAATGATTCGATGTACCTTCGCATAGATGAGTCCGCGATTGTTGATTCTGAAGAAATATCTCCGGGTGTTATTCTTGATTACAATAAAGATAATCAGGTTGTTGGAGTTGAATTTCTTAATGTTTCAAAGAGAGGGGAGAATGTTAATCTGCGCTCTGTGCAGTTAGAGACAGCTTAAACTGTTGACCGGGTTCAACGTCTGCGTATCCCTGCAGTTCCATTTTAATTTTTTTATTTTGCCACAGAGGCACAGAGACACGGAGGTAATAATGAGTAACTGGATTGGAGATCTGAATTTAATTATGGAAAAAGTTGCCGGTAAAAAATCGGGGTTATTGATAAATTTCAACGTCCCGGTTTTAAAAAAGGGAATAAAAAGAATAATGCTCTGAGTCTCTGTGCCTCTGTGGCAAAAATTAATCGGAAAAACAAAACAGGATGAAAAATTTAAGCCTGCCTGAAAAGGCGGATATAGCGAAAGCGATTCGCGATGCAATGGCATCCATTGAAGAATATAAACCTGAACTGGCGGATGTGCTGCCTAAAGATGAGTATTTCCGTCTGGTGCGCAAACCTGAGTTCAGGGATATACCAAGGTAAGGGCTATTGAAAAAAGCGTAACAAAGGATAGGGCAACAGTTAATGAAAAGGAACTGAAAACCCTTAAGGCAAATCTTGACGAACTGCACCGTGAAGTTAAAGAGGCAGAGTATTTTTTCAGTCATATCTCATGGCATCAGGAACGCTTTCCTGATGCGGAATATGAGGATGTCACCGGCCTATGCAAGCTGGCCGCGCCTGATGAAGTGAAGGAGCAGGACTATTCTCTGAACCCGGGCCGCTATGTCGGGGTGGTCATTGAAGAGGACGGTAAAACCGAGGAGGAGTTTATTGCTGAGATAGCTGACATGCATGAAGAGCTGAAGAAGCTCAATGCTGAGGCACGGAAACTCGAGAAGGTTATTGATAAGAATATTGGGCAGATTGCGGGGGAGTGAAAGCGGGAAATGAATGAAGCGGAATTAAAACTGATAGTTGAAGAGGGCGAGGGCTATCTCATTGAGTTTAAAGAGTCTCCGGCAAGTCTTGAGAAGGAAATGGTTTCATTCGCGAATGGCTCCGGCGGAAGAATTTTTATTGGAATTTCTGATTCAGGTCAAATAAAAGGTATAAACATTACAAATAAACTGAAATCTCAAATTCAGGATATTGCCAATAATTGTGAACCTCCGATTAAGATTATTCTTGAAGAACTTGATAAAGTCCTCGTGGTTCATGTCCGCTCTGGTGAAGATAAGCCTTACAGCTGT
>SLSH01000394.1 GCA_007130555.1 Bacteroidales bacterium | reverse complement strand
CTGGTGCGAGGTCTTTGATGTCAAAGTATTCTGGCTGAGCAGTCATCTGGCCCTCCCAACGGCGGTAGTTGAGCAAAGTATCGTGCAGCACAATTCCGGGATATGCGCTCGAGATAGCAAACAGTAGATTGATATCTCCGCCATATGGCATGGCTGGGTATCCTCCGAATCTCCGAAGCAATTCTGTCTTGTAAACACACTGAAATGTAACAGGAAATTGGCCCGTTCTTAGCCAGAATGGATATAGTGTGCCAGGAAGGCATACTCCTTCGGGAATTTTGTCGGTCGGGTCGCTGGTATTAATCCATGGTGTTGTGTGTCTGGGTTGGTTTTCTTGTCCAGCAAGCCACATGGCATCTGGATGATTGTCTAAAGTCTGGCAAATTTGTTTAAGTGCTCCGGTAGGTAAGGTGTCGTCCGCATCAAAAGCTAGTACGTATTCACCTGAAGCCATAGTTAGTGCTAGCGTGCGCGCACAAGGTTCGCCTACTTGCTTATTGACACTCCTATACAGGACTATTTCTGGCCAATCATACTTAGCCAACCGAGGTTCGTATCCATCTTCGACGATAATCCACTCAATTTGCCAACCTGCAGGGATGTCTTGTCGTTCGATGGACTTTGTAGTTTCGGGAAGTAGGCTCTCGATAGATTTCGATGCAAGCACTGGAGTTAGTATGCTCAACTTTTTCATAGCTGCCCCCACTGTCTGTCTCCTGCGTCACCTATGCCCGGCTGCAACCAACCGTTATCATCCATCTCATCCACCGCAAGAGTGTTAAGTGTAGCGCACCCTGCTTCATTTAGCCTGCTTTCTACGCAGTCGCTGACTACTATTGAGGCTATGTGTGCTGTTATTCTTCTTTCTTTTAAGGCCTCGACAGCCATGCAGGCGGCTTTACCGTAGGCTATGACCGATTCAAGTAATATTACTTCACCGTCATTGAGCGACTCTGGTATTTTTATAGATTGCATAGTCGCAGGTAGCTCTTCTTCGTTAGGGCTGTCTATATCGATGAATCCGACATCTGCGTCTGGATACCTGCGCATAAATGGCGCTAGTAAGCCTAGCCCAGCGCGCATGACGACTACCAAGCCATCCGGATTCAATCCATCTTCGGAGGTTATATTGCTTAGTGCTTCTCCCGCCTCTTCTACTCCAAGCCGATAGGCTTGGAGTGTCTGAGGTTCTGTGCGAAGCGAGCTTGGCATATACTCTTCTCCAGCAATATTAACTTTGAGTTTGTGGGCACTCTTCATTCTTCACCCCTCGATACTAGCTGGTCTATTAGGTCGGCTACCGCTTTTGCTCTCTCAGTCTGTTCTTCAACTTCTATAAAGTTTGGGTGTTGGCTCCATGCTTCTTTTACTCTATTTGTCAGTTCTCTTGCTCTGCTCTCTTCTTCGAATCGTGTCTGGTTGCTATTTGTTTCGTACGTTCTGATACTTAGCCATCCGAGCATTATGACCGCATCGTAGCGCCTGAGCATTGATTCGAGTGGTGTGTTGACCATTTCGCTAAACTCTTCTGCCCCGCCTGGCAAGTAGGCAGCTCCGTCGAGTATTCCTCGGTCTAGGATTTGACCGCGTCTTGGTTCTTGCCTTTGGTCTGTAGCGGCTACTGCCTCTAAGCCTAGCTGATGGCCGGCTATGGCGAGCTGCAGCCCTCTTTGCCACTCTTCGCTCCAAGGTCGGTTTTCATTTGGCAAGGGGAAGCCACTGCTCAATACTTGCGTGGCTGCTTCCGGCACAGTCCGAATATCTGGCCGATATTCTGCCAAGTGTTCGACGACCGTTGTCTTGCCGCAGGCAGGGCCGCCGGTGATTACTATTTTGGGGCAAAAAAATCCCCCATCTACTGATGGGGGTGTTTCTGCTGTGACCTCTGTATTTTTTATGCTATTTTCCACTTTATTCTCCTCCTTTCTTATTAGGAGGGGGTTTTGAAACCTCTTATAAGTAAACATAATATATACAAAATGTCAATAGTATTGTTAAGTAATTCTGTTGTTTTAGATTGAAGCACAAGCTATATTGATAAAAGATGAAGATAAATATTGAAAGGTAGTGCAGTATATGCCGAAAGTTGATGAAGCCGAATCCATTGAACATGTAGATGAACCTGGCGCAAGGGAGCTTTATGAAAGTATGCTGGGTCTGCTTGATCAGGAAAGAGAAGATTCAGACATTGACACTTCTAGTGAAGTGCAGAGGAAGTACTATCTTGATGAGCCGGAGGAGTTTATAGCAACACTACTTGATGATGGAGCTGAATTGCTGGAGCGTGTGTACCAAACTGATTATTATATTACCCCTGAAGGTGTAACTCCAGATTATGACACTGAGTATGTACGGGTTAGAGATGAAAATGTTCAAGAGGCCAACGAGACAGCTTCTCAAGAGTCTCGGTATGAGCTGACATATAAAAGTGCAGCTGTTGAGTCGGAACAATCTTCAATTATACGAGAGATCAGATCTTCAAGTCTAAGTATCGATGAGTCGCTTCGTGTTATGAGTCGATTCAATGAACTTTCGCCTAATGTCCGCACAATATCTAAAGAGAGGTTCACGTTCAAATATAAAGGACTGATTGTCCATGTAGATCAAAATGTTTTGTTTGCT
>SLSH01000280.1 GCA_007130555.1 Bacteroidales bacterium | reverse complement strand
CTTCAGCTTCACGACCGAAGAAGCCGAACTACTCGAGTTCACCCTGACCGCACCGGACGGCCTGAGCCCGGTGGCGCTTGACGTCATCTTCAAATGGACCTCCGCCGACCCGGGCATCGGCGGCAAGCAGGCCGAGTACGACCTGTACCTTGTTGAAGGCGACGGCGACCCGCTGTTGGGTGACCCGGTTCGGGTAAAGACTAACAGTTGGCAGCCGCTTGGGAACCTCGCGCCCGAGACCGAGTACAGTTGGCAGATTATAGCCTTCCTCGAAGATGAGGATTCCGAAGGCGTCCCGGCGACCAACGGTCCTATCACCTTCACGACCATGGATGACCCGCTCACCCTGACTGAGGTCCGACCGGACTTCGGCAACCAGGGCGCGGAAATGGAAGTGACGCTGTTCGGCAGTAAGTTCGAGGCCGGGATGAGTGTCAGTTTTGGTGACGGTATCAGCGCGGTCCTCGGCACGGTCAACCCGGCCGGTACCGAGGCACAGGTTGACCTTGAAATCGCCGAAGACGCGGCCCCCGGATTCCGGACTGTGTCCGTGACTATCGGTGAACCCGGTGAGGAAGAAACGGCTACACTGGAAGAAGCCTTCACGGTCGGCGCGCCCGGTATATGGACCGAGATGGCGCCTCTTCCCCACCAGCCCCGAAACCGCCGTGACGCGGCCCACCGGGGAAGCTGGCTGGCCTACGATGCCGAGAATAATGTCATCTACGCCGCCAAGGGCCAGCGCAACGAGGGAATCTACCTGTTCGATCGGGCCGAGGGCGAAAATGGTGACTGGCTCGCCGAGCCGGTAGCGACAGTCCCGCGGGACACCCTCCGGTCCCGAGCCACCTGGCGCGGCGGTCGCGGAGTGGTGGCCGACGGTTACCTGTATGTAATCCACGGCAATAACACCAGCCTGTTCTGGCGGCTCCCGCTCAGCGGCAACGGGACAGATGAAGAGAACCACTGGACGCCCTGGGAGCGGCTTGAGGACATACCGCAAGGTAACTCCGGCCGGCCGGTTCGTGGTGGTGGAGACATCGCTTACAACGCGGCTGAAGGCGCCATCTACCTGCTTAAAGGCGACCGGCAGGACTTCCTCCGGTATGACATCGAGGAAGGCGTATGGACCGTGCTGGCGAACGCCCCGGGCGCCCCGCCCCGCTGGCTGAGAGACTCCTGGCTGGTGTTCGACGGTGACAACACGCTCTACGCCCACAAGGGCCGGTTCTTCGACCGGACGGTCGAGAACCGCAACGACTGGGCCGGGTATATGTATAGCTACGGCACCGAGGGATGGTCGGACAATCTCGGCGGTGTGCCTCTGCTTGGCCCGATGGGTCGGCGCTGGCGTCGTCGGCGCTCCGCGGACGGAGCCTCGGCCGCTTTCTACGAAGGCAGTGTCTATGCGCTCAAGGGCGGCAACACCCAACAGCTCTGGCAGTATGACATCGGTGAAGCTGAATGGCAGCATCTTGATGAGATGCCGCTGGACGGTACGGCCGGTCGGCGCCGGGTCAATGCCGGTGGTTACCTTATCAGTACCGATGACGGGTACCTCTACGCTCTGAAGGGCAACCGGAGCAATGAGTTCTGGCGGTACACCCTGCCTGAGACCGGGATGATGGCGTCTCTGCCGCGTCCGGACCGCTCCGGCGTGATGTCGGAAGAGCAGCCGACCGGGCGGGCGTTTGTGCGCATCGGCCCGAACCCGCTCCAGGGCGGTTTCGCGACCCTGCGTTTCGAGGGCTTGGGACACAATCCCAAATCCCAGAAGGATTTGGGTTATGTACCGCGCCTGACTGTAAACGTGTTTGATGTCACCGGCCGGGGCGTGTTGAGCCGGAACATCACGACCGCGCAGGCCGGTGCGGTCAGTCTCGACCTGCGCAACCTGAGCGCGGGCATCTACCTTGTGCAGGTTGATGCCGAAGGCTTCAGCGGTTCGCAAAAGCTGGTGGTGCAGCGGTAATATAGCCACCGGGTTATCCCGGTTTCTATCCCGAAACGGGATGGTCTTATGACCGTTGTGAAGACGAGCGGAGGAACAACTCCTCCGCTCGGTTCAAATATGGGGTCCGGCTGGAATCATCACCCGAACAACGCTCAGACGCGCTTCTGCGCCCGGCGTTCGGCCACGATTTCTTCGGCAATCGCGAACGGAACCGGCTCATAGCGCTCAAGGTGCATTGTGAAAATCGCCCGTCCCTGGCTGGAGTTGCGGAGTTCGGTCGCGTAACCGAACATCGTCGCCAGCGGCACCCGGGCCCGAACTTCCTTGGCATTGCCCCGGGTTTCCATTCCCAGAATCGTTCCGCGTCGGTTACAGAGTGAACCGATTACCGCGCCCGAGAAATCATCCGGGGTGACGACATTGACGCTCATCACCGGCTCGAGCAGTCCCGGGAGGCCCTTAAGAAACCCCTTCTTGAACGCCTGCCCGGCGCAGGATCGGAATGCCATATCCGAAGAGTCAACTTCGTGATAGGAGCCGTCGAGCAGTATCACCCGCAGGTCCACGACCGGGAACCCGGCATAGGCTCCCCGGCGCATCATCTCGGTAACACCGCGCTCGACCGCCGGGATGTACTCCTTCGGTACCCGCCCGCCGACAACCTTGTTG
>SLSH01000189.1 GCA_007130555.1 Bacteroidales bacterium | reverse complement strand
AAGGGAAACATTGCGAAAACCATGTGGAGGGGCTCACTTCCGGGGATTATTGAAATCCCTGATGAACTCATCCCGGATTTTTACTCCTCATACGTAAAAACTTATATAGAGAGAGATGTAAGACAAATGGAAAACATCAGTGATCTTAGTCTCTTTCATCAGTTTGTAATGCTTAATGGAGCGCTTTCGGCAACTGAGGTAAATCGATCACAATTAGGGCGGGATATCCGCGTATCACACAACACCGCAAGAAGATGGCTTGACATTTTGATGCATGGTTACCAGTGGTTCGAGCTTCCTCCATATCACGGAAACACGATAAAAAGGATTTCGGGCAAAAAGAAAGGGTATCTTTCCGATACGGGACTAATCTGTAATCTTCAGAAAATATCCTCCCCGGAAACCTTGATGGCTCACCCGATAAAGGGGAGCTGTTTTGAGACATTTGTTGTTAACTCAGTCAGAAAAAACATTTCGAGAATGAATGTAAAACCAGCAATGTATCACTGGAGAACCAACGGTGGAGCAGAAGTCGACCTTGTTCTTGAGATGGATGGTTTGCTCTTTCCTCTTGAAGCCAAGTTTGCTTCAAAAGCAACTCCGAGAGATTCAAGTGGAATAAGGGCTTTCAGAAATACTTACCCAGAAAAAACATCGGTTGGAATGATAGTTTACGCGGGTTCTGAATGCTACAAATTAAACGATTTTACATGGGTTGTTCCATGGTTTGCTATTTGAACCCGGGAGGCGTGGATCGTAGAGGCGAGCATAGGTTGTATCCCGCTTTTTAATGTTCATTATTCTGGACAAAATAGTCGTTTTTTGCATATAATATTGAACATTATGGCAAGAAAGACAACAGTACAGCACCCTTCGGTCGGCCGGCTTCTCAAACAGCTTGGAGAGAACATCAAGCTGGCTCGTCTCAGGCGAAGGTTCTCGGCTGAGTTGGTGGCCGAGAGGGCGGGTATGTCCCGCACGACACTGTGGGCCATCGAGCGCGGGGATCCGGGAGTGACTTTGGGCGCCTACGCCAACGTTCTGCATAGCCTTGGTCTGCATGACGACCTGGCGCTCATCGCCCGGGACGATGAGCTGGGCCGCAAGCTGCAGGACGCGAACTTGCCTACCCGCAGACGCGCTCCCAAGAGGTCAAAGAAATGAGCTCAACGCGCGAAATCGAGGTGTGCGCCCATTGGCGGGGACTCAAAAGCCCAACCACCATGGGGTGGCTGACCGCGACTCAGGTCCGCGGCAAGGAGGTCTTCGCCTTTGAATACGAGAAGGAGTGGCTCGACAGGGGGCTCTACTCCCGGCTCGATCCGAACCTGGGCATGTTCGCCGGGAGGCAGTATCCAAAGGGCGATCAGAAGAACTTCGGGATCTTCCTGGACTCCAGCCCGGACCGTTGGGGGCGGTTGCTCATGGAACGCCGTGAGGCCCAGCAGGCCCGCGCTGAAAGAAGGCCCGAAAGGACTCTTCGGGAGTCGGACTACTTGCTGGGAGTCCACGACAGCCATCGGATAGGGGGGCTCAGATTTCGGATGGGCGGACCCTTCCTGGACGACAACCAGGAGATGGCCGCCCCACCCTGGACTACACTGCCGGAACTCGAGTACGCCAGCCTGCAACTCGAGCAGGACGATGCCGTGTCAAGACCTGAATACGCAAAGTGGCTGAGGATGCTTATTTCCCCCGGTGGTTCGCTGGGCGGCGCCCGGCCAAAGGCCGGCGTGGTGGATAATCGGGGGGGGCTGTGGATAGCCAAGTTTCCAAGCCGCAACGATCCGGTCGACATTGGCGCCTGGGAATGGGTGGTCCACGAGCTGGCCATACGTGCGGGTGTTGACGTTCCGGAAGGACGGATCCGCAAGTTCGGCTCACCCCACCACATTTTTTTGAGCAAGAGGTTCGACAGAACCCCTTCGCTTGAAAGACTTCACTTCGCTTCGGCGATAACGCTCCTCGAAAGGAACGACGGGGATGACTTCACCGAGGGAGCAAGCTATTTGGAAATGGTGGAACTCCTTGAACAGGTCGGAGCGAAACCGACACATGATATCCAGCAGCTTTGGCGAAGGATCGTGTTCAACATCTGCGTGTCCAATGTGGACGACCATCTGCGCAACCACGGGTTCATGCTTGAAGAAAAGGGCTGGACCCTGGCGCCGGCATACGACATGAATCCGGATCCGAACGGATCCGGCCTTATGTTGAACATCTCCGACAGGGACAACGCCCTGGACCTTGAGCTGGCTATGGAGATGGCTGAAGTCTACCGGGTGAAGCGGGCGAAGGAGATCATTGCAGAGGTAATAGAGGCCGTTTCCACATGGCGTGAGAAAGCCACGCAAGTCGGATTATCCGGGGCGGCACAGGATCGGATGGAGCGAGCGTTCAGACATGGAGCATGACAGCCACCGGTCGGATCCGATCCGGTCAGCGCTTTATCCTCGTCTTTGTTCTTGTAAAGCGCGTCTGCTTTGCCTATCCTTTTTAAGAAAGGCGATTTAGAGGCGTAATGCATGAAATTCGAAAAGAAATGGATTAACCAAAGAGATTATGAATCAATCTTTGGACGTCGAGTTGCGGGGGGTGGAAGCGTGTGCTGGATCCGGCTGAAATCATCAATCGTTTTT
>SLSH01000037.1 GCA_007130555.1 Bacteroidales bacterium | reverse complement strand
TATAGCTATGTTGCAGGAAGCACTTTAAGGATAGATTACAGGACGGATGAATTACAGCAAAACATTACGTTTGGAGAATCACAATACTTCTTTCCGGGAATAGAAGGGATTGCAAACCTGTACGATTCGTTCTATGTGCCAGGAGAACTCCAAACAATGGATATATCATTGCACTTTGAAACGCTAAACAACACGCAGACATATATAACCATAGGTGAGAGGATAATAGAACTTGACGCGGAAGGAGGAGAGCAATGGGTCACAATTACAAACGAAGAACTGCTAAACACTTACAATCTGGACTACGAGCAGCTAAGCAGGAATACAATACCGCTAAGATTCGCATCTTATAATGCAACAACTGAAATAATCACTGGAGGAAACGCAGATGTAATACTTATAACTGATTTTAGCGGGAGCATGATGAGAGCTGTCGCTAATTGGGGCATGGGCAATGTAGGCGCGAAGTGCGAAGATGTATTCGAAGACCCTGAAACCAGGAGGACGAATATGGCTAAGTGCGTTGATGTAGAATTCGCAGAAACAATACTTGAATTCCCAGGAAACAGGCTTTGGCCTGTGTTTATACACAGGGATGAAATAAAATTTTATAACAACCCTGAAGACTTAGAAGCAATAGAAGGATATATTAACAGTTATCCGCAGGGACGAGACCATATTTGCCTTTCCTGCGCGCTAAACCAGGCGTACGACTTGCTAGACCAATACAGCAGTGATAACAGGAGCAAATTCGTAGTATTAATGACTAATGGAGTTCCAACTCATTGCGCTGGAGATGGATGTGAAGGGACGTCAACGAGTTTCGGTGCAAGCCAATGCCCCGGTCTTTGCATACAATCAGGTAATTGTCCGGAAAGCTTAAGGGAAAGCCAGTGCAATCAATGCATCGCTAATCCAGGGGCAGCAGAAAACACTATTCATTCAGCGCAAAGGCTTAAAGATGACTTGAACGCAACGATTTTCACGGTTGGATTCGGCCCGGTAGATGAATGCAGCCAGGCAGGCGAATTATTAACAGAAGTCGCTAGTATCGCAAACGGAACATACCAGCACAGCTCAGATATTGAAGAGCTAAGGCTGATATACGAGAACATTTCTTATGAAATACTTGAACGGTTAGAGCAGGAAAACCAGACTGTTATAACAAACCAGAGTATAAGCGTGTCAAGGCTTTTCTGGGATTCACACATAAATTTTACGTATACTCCTATTGTTAGCGGAGTGCAGCCTGGAAGGATATCTGTTACAGTCCAGGAACCAGTAGAGACTTGCAACGCGAGTATTTACATACCTGGAGAGATTGATGTTGTTGATGCAAGGATAATTTCTTATTCTGGAATGCATTGGTCTGACCTGCTTGTTGTCAAGGATAATGTAACTGTGTTTAACATGTCTGATTATTACGTGCCTTATTACCGGTTGGGAGACCCTTTAGCGATACATATGCCTGTAGATGAATTAATAGCGGGAAATAATACTTTCTTCGTTGAAACAGGAGATTCCCCTGAGAACAGGACTGGCTGCTCCCCGGATAACAGCCTTATATACACTGCGATGATTCCTGCAGTTACTTCAAGGACTGATGTAACCGGGAAGATAGAAGGATGCACGTGGACTGTCGCGTATGAAGACGGGGATATAGATGAAATACCAGTACCGGCAGATTACCCAGGGGGCAAGGTTTGCAGTTACCAGCCAGGAAACATTACTTATGATGCTGACGATGCTTATGATATTGCAATGTACCAGTTGTTAAGGCAACTCGACTTGACTAATAACACAAGGATTTTCGTTAATATCAACCAGTTAGACTTAGAAATAGTAACCACAGTTATAGGGGATGTACCCTTCCTTTGGGGTCCTGCAAGGGTGAGCTTGGAAGTATGGGATTAAGGCTTGGAATTGGAAAGAAAGGATTTACTTATTTGCTTAGCGTGAGCTTCATATTAATCATTGTAGTATTTGTTTTTCTGAGCGCGGATTCAAGGCCTTACCAGGAACAACAAGAATTATATGAGGTAAGGGCGAGGGCTATGAATGATTTTGTGAAGACTATAAACCAGGATTTGGAGAGGGCTTCTTTCATATCTGCGTTCAGGACAATGATTGCATTAGAGGATTATATTGGCAGAAGGGGCTCTTTCCTTGATGATGTCGAAGAGCAGTTCAGGGAGACATTCATGCACGGCACGATTGAAGGAGAAGCGATAGCGCTGATGAATGAGTCCAGCATTGATGCTTACGCTGAAAAAATAAACATTGTGGGCAGCGCTATGGGGATAAGCATTGAATTTAATGTTAGCAGGATAAGCTTGTCCCAGCCGGACCCGTGGAGCGTGGATGTAGGGATGGATGTAGAAGTTAGGATTTCTGATTCCCCGGGAAACACGTATTGGGATTATACTAAGCGAGCTGAGGCAAATATCCCTATAGAAAATTTAAGGGATCCTTTATACGCTGTGCATACTAATAACAGGCTTCCCAACACAGTGAGGAAGCTTGACGTTGATTACCTAGTATCCCCTGGGAATAACATTTCGAATTTATTAGAGCACGTAAATGAGTCTTACTATATAGCATCCGACAAGTCTCCTAGCTTCCTTATGAGGTTTGAAGATGACAATGGAGCAAGCGAG
>SLSH01000133.1 GCA_007130555.1 Bacteroidales bacterium | reverse complement strand
GTTGTTGCAACTCAGGCAAAAGGGAGTGTTTTAATTCATCAAAAAATGTTCGAAAGTCGTTTGTTTTTTGTGGACAAACTCATTGATATGGGAGCACAAATAATTTTATGCGACCCGCACAGAGCCAATGTTATCGGACTTGATAATAAATTTCGCCTGAGAGCTACAGTAATGCATTCTCCCGATATCAGAGCAGGAATGGCTTTACTTATAGCTGCAATGAGTGCCGAAGGAATAAGCACAATCCATAATATCGAACAAATCGACAGAGGTTACGAGCAAATTGATAGAAGACTAAATGATGTTGGTGCACAAATTGAAAGAATTGATTAAATTATTTTTTATGAAAAAACTTATCGGAATAACTTTATTTTTTTTAAGTATTACTTTTTTTACTAAGGCTCAAAATATCGGCACAAATATAGGCGATATAGCTCCGGATATTAAACTTGAAAGTTTTAACGGAGACAGCATAAACCTTTATTCATTAAGAGGGAAAGTAGTACTGATTGACTTCTGGGCTTCATGGTGCGGTCCGTGCAGAATAGAAAATCCTTTTAAAGTAAAAGCATATAATGAATATAAAGACCAACGATTTTCTATAGGAAAAGAGTTTACGATTTATAGCGTTTCTTTGGACAGAAGTAAAGAATCATGGCAGAATGCCGTTAATATTAATAATATGGATCCATGGTATCATGTAAGCGATTTAAGACATTGGAATTGTGCTTCGGCAATTAAATACGGTGTGAAAGGTATTCCTGCAAATTTTTTAATTGACGAAGAAGGAATTATTGTAGCCAGAAGCATGAGAGGAGAAAATCTGTTAAAAACTCTTGAAATTTACCTGCATAAAGATCCGTTAAAAGAATTTAACAGGCAATTGATAGTTTTAAAACAAGAATTCGAAATATTAAAAGAAAGTGAAGAATATTCTAATAATAAAAAACTTATTAATAGTTTAAAAAATGATATTGAAAATATCGAAAAAGCAATTCGTTCTTTAAGTAAAACGGAGTTTTAATAATTAAACAAGAATTACGTTAATCTTAGTTTTTCCTTTTCCAATGCTTCGGCAATGTTTATCAGATGGTCTCCCATTACTTCGCATAAAGTAAATAAGTCAACATATATTACACTCGATTGATAAGTATATTTGTTTTCTGCAATATTTTTTGAATTTTGCTTTCTTAGGTAGTTTCTGAATTCATTTATTTCTTTTTCAATTTCCAGCATTTCAGAAATATCTATTTTTTCGTTCATTAAATCTTCTAATGCTTCAAGAGTAATTTTATAAGATTTTTCTATCAGATTAAACATATTGTTTATGTCTTTTCTTTGTTCGGGAGTAAACCATATTTTACGTTTTCTTTTTCTTTTTAAAACCCGACCAATATTAAAACATGAATCTGCAAGACTTTCAATATTGTCTGCTATTTTTAGTAATGTTCTTATTTCTCTTGAGCCGATAATACTTAAATCTCCTTCAGAAATTTCAGTTAGATAATTCGCGATTTCAACTTCCAGTTCATCCATTTTAATTTCGCTTTTTTCTACTTTTTCAAAAGTCTTTTTAAATTTCTTTTCATCGGTTTCTTTGTACATCCTTCTAATATAATCAAACATTTTTCGGGCTAGTTTGCCATATTCAATAATTTCTTTTCGGGCTTGCAGTATGGATAACTCAGATGTGTTCAATAATCCTGTATGAAGATATTTTAAACTAAATTCTTCTTCTTCTCCTTCTTTTTTCTTAATGATTTTTGTTACAATATTAGCAAGGCTTTTAACAAACCATATTTGCAATAATGCATTTGAAACGTTAAATATAGTATGAAAGATTGCCAGAGCTATCGGAATTGAAGTGGCACTAATGAACGGAGAAGCGCCATTAACATTTTCAGTTATATTACCGATAAGTCTTAATAGTGGGCTGAAAATAAGTAGCACCCAGATTACACCAATAAGGTTAAATATTAAGTGAGCCATTGCAGCTCTTTTTGCAGATGTATTTGCTACAATTGCGGCTATATTTGCAGTAATAGTTGTCCCGATATTTTCGCCAAGTATCATTGCCGCAGCCATATCAAAAGGTATCCATCCATTATAACATAATACTAATGTTAATGCGGTTGAAGCACTTGATGATTGTAATATAACAGTCAGGATAGTTCCAATCAGCATAAAAATTAATAGGCTAAAGAATCCATAATCAGTATATGATTGCAGAAATACAAGAATATCAGGATTGCTATTAATATCGGGGACAGAGTTTTTTAATAAATCTAATCCGATAAATAGTAAAGCAAAGCCCATTAATACTTCTCCCCAAGCTTTTCTGACATTATTTTTGGAAAATATAAGCGGAAAACTAAGTCCGATTAATGGAAGAGATAATACACTAATATCAACTTTAAATCCTATTAATGAAATTAACCATGCCGTAACTGTTGTACCTATGTTAGCTCCCATTATTACACCGATTGCTTCTACTAAAGAGAGTAATCCTGCATTTACAAAACTAACAATCATAACGGTTGTAGCAGACGAAGACTGCACTGCGGCAGTAGTAACTATTCCCGTTAAAACACCAAAAACTCTGTTTGATGTCATTGCTGCCAGAATTTTTCTTAAATTATTCCCTGCAACTTTTTGTAGCGACTCACTCATTAATTTCATTCCGAAAAGGAATAGTACCAATGAACCAATTAGAGTTAAAATATCAAAAAATCCGTAATTCATTTAGGTTTATATTTTTATTGCAATAATAAAGAATAAGATTATTATTATTATTATTCCTAATGTTAAGAAATTGTAAATTTTTAATTCGGATTAGAACAATTTTAACTGCAAATCCATTAATTTGAAACTTAGTCTGTGGTATTTGGTTACTCCATGGTTTTTTATTGCTTCTTTATGTTTCTTTGTTGCGTAGGCTTTGTTTTTGTCCCAGTTGTATTCGGGAAATTCTTTTGAAATATTTGTCATAAATTCATCCCTGTACGTTTTTGCCAGAATTGATGCGGCAGCGATAGATGCATAAATTCCATCTCCTTTGATTATGCATTTATGTTCAATATTTTTATATTTTTTAAATCTGTTTCCGTCAATCAGTAATAATTCTGGTACGATTTTTAGATTATCTATGGCGATATGCATTGCTTTAAAAGAAGCATTAAGGATATTTATTTTATCAATTTCGTTATTGTCAACATTTGCAACGGCAAATGATATAGCATCATTTTCGATTTGTTTCCGGAGGATATTTCTGTTTTTTTCGGATATTTTTTTTGAATCATTAAGTAAATTGTTCTCATAATCCTGTGGTAAAACTACTGCGGCAGCAAATACCGGTCCTGCAAGACAACCTCTTCCTGCTTCATCGCATCCGGCTTCTATGGTGTTTGCCTTATAATATGGTTTTAACATTTATTGTTTTTTATCAGAGTTAATGATTTTTCGATACAATCCCAAAATCTGTCCGCCGAAATATCCCATGAGAATTTTTCTTTCCGGATTTTCCCTTTTTCGATAAGATTTTCTCTTAAATCACTATTTTCAACAATACCTTTCATGAATTCCGCAACTTTTTTATTATTGTCGGGATCCGTTTGTAACGCCGCATCTCCAACTACTTCGGGGAGTGAAGTTTTATCCGAACAAATAACAGGAACATTGCAACTCATTGCCTCAACAAGAGGAATTCCAAAACCTTCGAAAAAAGGAATGAAAACCAAAGCAGTAGCAGAAGCAAGCAGATAATGCAACTGATTTCCCTCAAGTCTGCCTGTAAAAACAACATCTTCTTTATAATTCATCGAATTATAAATTTTGTCAACCTCTTTTGTAAGGTGCATCGCATTACCGACAATTATAAGCTTGTGCTTTAAACCTGTTTCGGTTTTAAAAATTTCAAATGATTTTAATAAACCGTGTACATTTTTTCTCGGAGTTATAGCTCCGATAAAAATGAAATAATTTTCCGAATCCGAATATTTTTGCTTTGTTTGATTTTTGATATTATCGTCAACAGGACTGTAAATAGAATTTGAACCGTTATAAAATACATCTATTTTATTCAGATCTGTACCATAACTTTTATGGATGTCGTTTTTGGAATACTCCGAAACTGTACCTATTCGTATTGCTTTATCTGCATATTTTTTAAAAAAATAATTGTAATACCATCTTACCAGAACCGGTAACTGATGAGGATTATGCACAAAATTTATATCATGGATAACCGATATAGACGGAACTTTACTTCGTAATGAAATATATCCGTCGGGTGATACAAATAAGTCTGCATTTATTTTTTTTAATATAGAAGGAATTACAAATTCAAACCATAAAAACCAAAGTACTGGATGTCTGGCAGGAGGTCCTGCTACAATGGGAGTGATGTTATCCGAAAAAATAAAATCATCATCATATTCTCTGTCAAAAATAAAAAAAAACCGGTGTTCCGGATGCGCCCTTGTAATTCTTTTTAAAGTTTCATAGCTGAACCACCCGATACCTTCGAGTTTGTTCTTAAGAAGCAATCTGGTATTTACGGCAATGTTCATATTATAATAAGCCTATTTGTCTTGCTTTTTCCAAATCTTTCGGCGTATCTATTGAAATACTTTCGTGTTCGGTAAAAGCGATTTTAATTTTATATCCGTTTTCTAACCATCTTAATTGTTCTAAAGATTCGGCTTTTTCAAGAGGAGTTTGATTTAATTTTGAGATTTCCATCAAAATGTCTTTTCTGAAACCGTATAAGCCTACATGCTTGTAATATAGATGTTTAGATACCCAGTTCTTATGTGTGGCACCTCTTAAAAAAGGTATCGGAGACCTGCTGAAATAAATTGCTTCATTCTTATTGTTTATAATTACTTTAGGTTTATTCGGATTAAAAATATCTTCTTTGTTATTAATTGGTTTTACCAAAGTTGCGATCTGTGTTTTTTTAAATTTGAAAGCTTTTTTAATGTCAATAAGTTGCTCGGTTTTTATAAATGGTTCATCGCCTTGTATATTGATAATAACATTGTAAGATTTATTTTCCAGTTCTTCGATTTTTAGTATAGCCTCTGCACATCTGTCTGTTCCGCTTTTATGCTTTTTTTTGGTCATAACCGCATTGCCTCCGAAAGATTCAACTTCTTTTAGAATTTTTTGATTGTCGGTGGCAACATATACTCTGTCAAATACTTTTACCGCCTGCAAATAAACCTGGTTAATCATTGATTTTCCATTAATTTTAACCAAAGGTTTACCGGGAAATCTTGTTGAAGAATATCTGGCAGGTATAATTGCAATAAAATTCATAAAAAATTATTTGGCGATAAAAATACAAATATTATAATAATTTCATTGATTTTATATTTAAAAATCTTTATTTTGCAAATGTGAAACATAATGAACAAAAACATATACGAAGAATAAGACCTTCCAGAATTATTTTGCCGATGATATTAGGCTTGGCAGTTATTCTTTATTTTATATCAAAAGATATGAAATCTCTGGATTTATCTTTAATAGTATTTTCTTGGTATACTATTTTATTTATATTTCTGGCATTTATTTTAATGTTTTTAAGAGATTTTGGGTATGTTATCAGATTACGGATTTTATCTGCAGGAAAATTATCATGGATACAATGTTTAAGAATTATTCTGTTATGGGAATTTGGTTCGGCGGTTACACCCTCAGTAATCGGAGGTACAGGTATTGCAACTTTTTTTATATGGAAAGAAGGATTGCCGATAGGTAAAAGTACGGCAATAGTTGCAGCTACATCTTTTCTAGATGAATTGTATTTTTCTCTTATGTTTCCTATAATATTTATTTTGTTTTCAAATAACGATCTGTTCGTTATACAGGGAGCGGAAACATACATCAATCAGTTTTTTTATTTTGCACTAATCGGCTACTTATTCAAATTTTCATGGACTATTTTTATGGCATATTCAATATTTGTTAATCCAAAACTAATCGGTAAATTTATAAGCACTATTTTTAAATTGTGGATATTGAAAAAATGGCGTAATAAAGCCGTTAAATTTGGCGAAGATTTTAAAATTTCAAGCGACCAGCTTAAATCAAAACCATTAAAATTCTGGTTAAAAGCAGGACTGGCAACATTTTTATCATGGACATCAAGATACTGGGTGCTGAACTTCCTGATTTTAGCACTAGTGAGTTCATTGATAATTGAAAGAGTAGATTATTTCGTGCCGATTGCAGAACACTTACTTATTTTTGCACGTCAATTAATAATGTGGATTATGATGCTTGTGATACCTACTCCAGGTGGAAGCGGTTTTATAGAAACCGTGTTTTTAAATTATATGGCAGATTTTATCCCTGTCGTTGGATTTGTGGCAATAATGGCTTTGGTATGGAGACTTGTAACTTATTATCCTTACCTGATAATCGGAGCAATAATCTCTCCAAAATGGGTTAATAAACATTTTGTAAAATAAAATTAAATATATGAAAACAATAGGAATTGCAGCTGACCATGCAGGTTTTGAATTGAAAGCGGAAATTATTAATTATTTAAATGAAAAAGGATATAAAATTAATGATTTCGGAACAAATTCAAGTGAATCTGTTGATTATCCCGATTTTGCACACACTCTTGCAGATTCCGTGTCTGATGGCTCTTCGGATATGGGAATTGCAATTTGCGGAAGCGGTAACGGTATAAATATGACTTTAAATAAACACCGGAAAATAAGAAGTGCATTGTGCTGGACAACAGAAATTGCAGAACTTGCAAGATTACATAATGATGCAAATGTTTGTGTACTTCCCGCAAGATTTATTGAAACAGATTATGCTAAAAAAATTGCAGATGTTTTCTTAAATACAAAATTCGAAGGCGGAAGACATCAAAGGAGAATTGATAAGATTGGGTTGTAGTTTTGTCAGGTATCAGGTAATACCAATTGAAATTATTTTTAGTCTAAACAAGCGTAGCCTAGTTTAGACTATTAAATAATTCATTTCGGTATAAACGGTGTGATAAAAAAAACCGACATTATCTCTTGATAACATCGGTTTTATTTTATGTATATATATTATTAAATAACCCCCAGTTCTTTTCCGACTTTTTCAAAAGCTGTAATAGCTTTGTCCAAATGTTCAACATTGTGTGCTGCAGAAAGCTGGATTCTTATTCTCGCTTGTTCTTTAGGAACAACGGGATAGTAAAATCCGATTACATAAATTCCTTCGTCTAATAACTTTCTGGCAAAATCCTGAGATAATTTTGCATCATAAAGCATTAGAGCACAAATTGCAGAAGCAGTCGGTTTTAAGTCAAATCCAAGTTCTTTCATTTTTCCCATAAAATAATCGGTATTCGAGTGCAGTTTATCCTGAAGAGTTGTTGTTGTACTCATCATTTCAACCATTTTTATTCCTGCTGCCACCACCATTGGCGGTATAGAATTTGAGAATAAATAAGGTCTTGAACGTTGTCTTAAAATATCAATTATTTCTTTTTTACCTGTTGTAAATCCACCGATTGCACCACCAAAGGCTTTGCCAAGAGTTCCTGTAATAATTTCTACTTGTCCCATAATATTAAAATGTTCGGTAACTCCTCTTCCTGTTTTGCCTACAACACCTGCCGAATGACACTCGTCAATCATAACCATTGCGTTGTACTTATTTCCAAGTTCAACTATTTTATTTATCGGAGCAACATTTCCGTCCATAGAAAAAACACCGTCAGTAACAATTATTTTAAATCTTGCATCTTTAGCTTCAATAAGTTTTGCCTCCAGATCTTCCATATTCGCATTTTCATATCTGAATCTTTGAGCTTTGCACAGTCTTACACCGTCAATAATTGAAGCATGATTTAAAGAGTCGGAAATTATTGCATCCTGCTCGTCAAACAAAGGTTCGAAAACTCCTCCGTTTGCGTCAAAACATGCTGCATAAAGGATAGTGTCTTCTGTTCCGAAAAACTCTGCAATTTTTTGTTCAAGTTTTTTATGAACATCTGTAGTTCCACAGATAAACCTTACCGATGACATCCCGTAACCATGTGTGTCCAATGCTTCTCTTGCTGCCTTAATCAATTCCGGATTATTGGATAATCCGAGATAATTGTTGGCGCAAAAATTCAATACTTGTTGCCCGGTACTAAGCTTAATTTCTGCATCCTGAGGCGAAGTAATTACGCGTTCATCTTTAAATAATCCTGCTTCTTTAATAGAAGCTAATTCTTTCTGTAAAAATTCTTTAACGTTTGTGTACATATTAGTTTAGTTTAAAATTTATATTATTTTTTTGCTGACAAATATAATTATAATATTTATTTTTTTCTGTCAAAATATATATTTTTTCCTTTTGCACTAAGAGGAATTCCGCAAACAATTGCAATTTCATTACTCATCAGTTCCAAATCTTTTGCTGCTATTCCGATAGTGTACATTATTCTGTTGTCAACTCTGTTATCCATTGCTACACTTACAGCCGAGCCTATTGCAATTCCCAGATCAATTGTATTAAAGGCACAAGGAATTTCGGGCTTTTTATTTTTTGTTTTGCAATTTTTCATACCACACATTCCGCAGTATGGAAGATTAACAGGGTTGATTTTTACTCCTATTAATAATAAAGTTGCGGAATCTTCAAGATTTTTGGCGTCTCTTGCAAAAAAAGCCTGATTTTCTTTCATTGAAATTTCTTTCATTTTTGCAATGATTTTATTGATATCTTCATCATCGGCAATAGCAATTTCTATATTGTCAATGCCTCTGGATTTTGGTGCAGTACGGGCAGCAATTGCCATTTTTTTTGCAATCTCAGTTAAGGCATCTTTGTTAAATTCATTTTCTTTTATCATAGTTTTAAGATTTAATTGGTTCTTAATTCAATTATTTTATCTGCAAGTACTTCTGCCAGTTTTACTTCCGATTCATTACTCCACCCCGCTATATGAGGCGACAGAATAACATTATCGGAATTCGCAAGATACTTAAATTCGGGAATTGATAATATATTTTGCGGATTTTCAAAAGAAAAATCTTCGTATTCGATTACATCAAGTCCGGCAGATATTACTTTTCCGCTTTTTAATCCCTCAACAAGTGCGGATGTTTTTACAACCTGACCTCTTGCAGTATTAAGTAAAATGAAGTTTTTCGAAAATTTATTTATAAAGTTTCCGTCAACCATATAAAAAGTTTCATCGGTAAGCGGAACATGAATACTCAGAATATCCGCTTGTTTAAAAATTTCTGCCAAATCTGTTTCTTTTGTGAAATTATCCGAATAGTTTTTTTTGTATTTATCATAGGATATTACATTACATTCAAATCCCGATATTTTTTTTGCAAAACTGCTCCCCGTATTTCCGTAACCGATAATCCCGACAGTTTTACCTTTTAATTCAATTCCTCTGTTTTGTTCACGTTTCCATATTCCCGCTTTAACCTGTTTATCGGCAGTATTCAGATTATTCAGCAAAGACAGTAACATTCCTGTGCACTGCTCACCAACGGCATCTCTGTTTCCTTCGGGAGAATTAAGACAAATGATTTTTTTGCGATTACAATAAGCGGTGTCAATATTCTCAAGTCCAGAGCCGAGACGGGCAATAAATTTTAACCCCGGAATATTATCAATAATTTCTTTGTCAATTACAATACGACTGCGAACAACTATTCCCGTAAAATTTTCTTGTTTCGAAATAATATCTTCCCTGCTTAAATTCATGCCTTCGGATATTTCAAAACCTGCCTGTAAAAGCTTATCAGATAAAATTTTATTTACTTTATCAATAATAAGAATTTTTGCTCTCATCAGATTTTTTTTTGCAAAGATAATAAAATGTGGTTAAATATTTTAAATTTGCGTTATAATACAATAAAATAAAACGTGAAAACAACATGCTTAAATTAAGTGAATATTATAAAACTATTGCGGATAATCTTAAAGTAAAATATCCTGTTAACGAGGCACAGGCAATAGCACGTTTTTATATTTGCGAGACTTTAAATTTAAATGATATTGAATTTTTTACCAGATCCGGAGAGTTTTTAAATGATAAAGAATCAGAGCTTTTAAAATCAAAAGAAGAACGTCTTTATAATATGGAGCCTGTGCAGTATGTAACGGGCTATGCATATTTTTCGGGCTTAAAATTTAAAGTAAATCCCGATGTGCTTATTCCGCGTCAGGAGACCGAAATTCTTGTAAATGAGGTAATTAAAAACCATAAAACCGAAAAAAATCTGAATATTATTGATATCGGCACAGGTTCGGGATGTATTGCAGTAAGTCTTGCAAAAAATCTTCCCGATGCCCGTGTTTATGGAATTGACATTTCGGAAAATGCATTGAAAATTGCAGAAGAAAACGCAGAATTAAATAAAGTTAAAATTATTTTCAAACATTATGATATTTTTTCGGAAAGCGATTTTCCTCTCAGGCAAAAATTTGATCTTATAGTGAGCAACCCTCCCTATATTACCGAAAGCGAAAAGAAAAACATGAGTAATAATGTTCTTAAATATGAACCTCCCAAAACGCTGTTTGTACCTGATACCAATCCAT
>SLSH01000335.1 GCA_007130555.1 Bacteroidales bacterium | reverse complement strand
TGAGAGCATAACGCAGTTAGCGGACATTCTGGACAGACACTAATTATTATCTGTCAATAAACTCGAGTGTCTAGTTTAGAATGTTCGATAACAAGGCTTGCGAACATTGAGTATCAGGAGTTTACTGTAGTAAATGACTGATACGAAATGAGAGCATAACGCAGTTAGCGGACATTCTGGACAGACACTAATTATTGTTTTTTTCTGTTTATAAGTATGTATATAAGTGGCAAAATACCTATGGTATTAAAAAGTGCTATGCAAATATACCATACTTTATGGCTGTTTCTTGCAGCTTTCCACATTGCTATTAATTTCATTATAACTTCCCATAAAGCAAGTATTACCACAATTACTATAAACAATACTTTGTGTTCTGTAATAAAATTTTCCATGATTTTTAAAGTTTAAGTTAATAATTAGTTTTTATTTCTCTTCTTTTTAATTAAATCGCTAAAATTGACAACTCCCGAACAGAAAAATGCCATAAAAAATACAGTTACCGTAAGAGTATCTGCAAAATTAACATTAATTCTGATATTTAATAATCTCCGGAATAAATATTGGATATATGAACTTTCTGACGGTATTTTTTCTAATTTATCAAGTATAGTCCAGTGCCAGTCGGTTAAAAAACAATAACCCATTCCGTAAAAAATCCCGAGAACAAACCACGATACTGCGGTTAAAGATAGAGTTAGAAAGTTCCATTTTCTTAATGGCTTATAAATCCATCCGAATACATTGAAAAATATAAGAACTGTATGGAAAATTATGAAAAACCAGTCTAAAATGTGATAATAAAGCATACCGAAAAATATACATTTTTTTATTTAAGTGCTACAAAAAAGAAATATTTTTCGTAAAAATATATTATATTTGACAGAAAATAAATGAAAACAAAATAAAATAATAATAATATGAAAAACGATAGTATTAAAGTGAAGCATATTGAAAACATGTCTTTTGCAACTGAAACGGACGGATTTGAATTGATAATTGATGCTCATCCCGATTTTGGAGGGAACAATAAAGGACCTAAACCAAAAACTCTTGTTCTTACTGCTTTGGGAGGTTGCACTTCTATGGATGTAGTTTCGACTTTAAAGAAAATGCGTGTTGATTATACGGAATTTACTGTATTTGTCAGCGGCGAATTAAATGATGCGACTCCAAAGTATTATCATAAAATTCATGTTATATACGAAATTACGGGAGATAATATTCCTGCGGATAAAATTAAAAGAGCAGTTGAACTATCAGAAGAAAAATATTGCGGTGTAAGTTTTATGTTGCGTAAAGCTGCTGAAATTACATCCGAAATAAGAATTAATGGTAAAGTTTTATAGAATTACAACATTACCATAGTTGCACCAAACCCATATTCTTTAAAAGAGGCATCTTCGTAATGTAAATTATACTGCATGGACAGGGATTCTCTTAAAGCAGTTTTTAGTGTTCCGTTGCCGATTCCATGGATAAAAACAATTTTATCCGCTTTTTTATTAATGGCATCTGTTATGTTTTTATGGAAATATTCCATTTGAATTTGCAGTATCTCATGATTAGAAAGCCCTACAACACTGTCAAGAAGATGATTTATATGGAGGTCAACTTCTATTGTTTCAGGTTTTTTATGAGGCTTTGATATTTTTGGTTTGTCATCGTCCTTAATAAAAAAATCTTTTATGTCTTTTTCTTCAGGGATATTTTCGGGAGTTTCTTTACTATCTTCGTTTGCCACTTGTACGGGCTCTGTTCCATCCTTGTACAGTATAAACATATATGCATTTTCATCAAAGAAATCATTAGGCTTAAAGTTTCCTTCGGTAAAGAATTTTACCGGCTCAATTTTAATTTTACTTTCATGTTGCTCTTTAATAACATCGTATTTGTGTCCGTAAAACATTATTTGTACAATAATTTCGGATGTATTATTTATTCTGTTACGGGAAAAGTCCCCAAGTTTAATCATAGTATTAGGTTCTGTTTTATCCGCATCCAATTTTTTGTATATGCCCGAAAGTTTTATAACTGCATGAAAAAACAAATAATGATTGGAGTCGTTTAACAGATAACACTCAAAAACATCTTTATTTTTAGATTTTATAAATGCCAAATGTATTTCAACGGAATTATCATCTTTTAATTCAGGTATAAATTTGGGGTCTTCTGTAATTTCAGGCTCAGGTTCTTTTACAGTTTCTTTGTTTTCGTAGCTTTCATCAGATTTTACGGAAGATTTAATTACGACTAGTTCATTAGTAGGTACGGTATATTCAAAATCATCTTCTGTTTGCACCAATACCATATTATCCGAAATTATCTTTTTTACGGTGCCTCCGCCGGTATCATTTAAAAATCTTATTATATCTCCCTGATTAATTTTCATAGCTTTTATTATTTTTGTGCAAATTTAAAAAAAATGATTGAGCATAAAAACATAAATATAGAAGATTATAATTATAGTCTTCCCGAACATAAGATTGCAAAGTATCCGTTATCTCAAAGAGATAAGTCCAAACTGCTGATATACAACAAATCAGGAATTAAACTTGCCGAATTTAAAGACTTAATTAATATTTTGCCCGATAATAATCTTTTGATTTTTAATGATACAAAAGTTATAAATGCAAGATTTTATTTTTTTAAAGAAACG
>SLSH01000110.1 GCA_007130555.1 Bacteroidales bacterium | reverse complement strand
GTAGTTGTATGGTCATGAATGAGGGCATCGCCCCGCCATCGTCCATAAGCTTTATTGATAGAACTTTCGCGTCTTGGCAATCACACTCCGGTCACTGTGCGCCTTCACTCTCTCAAATTAACTAGCCTTTATATAACACCCAAGGTGCTACACCTCTGCCTCTTACTTGCAAAAATACTTGACGCGTCAAGTAATTCTGTATTCTCATCTGTTATTTAGTACTTACAAATGTTGTAAAAAATGCTTGACGCATCAAGCATTTCCCTCTCACCCCTCAAAAACACCAAAACAATCATTTGCCCACGCTACATATAGCGTAGTTATCTAAACTAGAAAGGATATTCCCCTTATGGACAGCTATGAACTCATCAATGAACGGGTTGCGGTTGCTTGCACGTTCCGTCTAAGCGATCCGCGTTCGTTGTGTTACCCCGCCAAGATGCGCTGGCGTGGACGCGACATCAGCTTCACCAAGCTGGGCTTGCGCCACCCGACAACAAAAGGCAGTCGGATGCTGCACGTGTTTGACATGTCGGACGGTGATACTGACTACCGGCTGGAGTTTGATGCCGAATCGCTCACCTGGACGCTCGTTACCATATCGGCAGGAGTCGACCATGCTGCGGCCTGAGCTCAATCGGGCGCCACCACGCATTATGCACATTGATTTAAACAGTGCGTTTGCGACGGCCGAGCAGCAGGCGCGTCCCAGTTTGCGTGGTAAACCGACTGGCGTGACTAATCGGATATCGAAGCACTGTTGTGTGATTGCGGCGTCATACGAAGCCAAGGCACTTGGTGTAAAGGTCGGCATGCGCTTAAGCGACGCCCGACAGTTGGCGCCCAACTTCGTGATACTAGAGAGCGACCCGCCCAAATATCATCATATGTACCGCAAGCTGACGGCGATTATGCAGGACTACTCCCCTACCGTAGAGATGAAAAGTATAGACGAAGGGATTATTGACTTTACCGGTACAGACGTACACAACCAGCACCGACCGATGGAGGTTATTGGGCATGAGATAAAGCAACGGGTACGGCGTGACGTTGGCGACTGGATGCGCATAAACGTTGGCATTGGACCAAACCGTTTTTTAGCGAAGCAAGCGGCCAACTGGCACAAACCAGACGGCCTAGATACGCTCGATTGGCGCAATCTACGCGCTTATTATGCTGGGATACAGCTGACCGACCTGTTCGGCATTGCCCGGCAGTACGAAGCGCGTCTGCGTGCCAGCGGCATACATACGCCGCTTGACATGCTGGATACACCGGCTGATCGCTTGCGCCGTCAGGTGTTTCGCAGTGTAGTCGGCGAAGATTGGCACCAACGCCTGCGCGGGTACGAGGTCGATGACCAGTCGACCAAACTCGGTACGGTCGGACGGCAGTTTGTGCTGGATGTGCGCGGACATGATGATGCAGCGCTACTATCCCGGTTTCACTATTTGTGTGAAACGACTGCGCGCAAACTTCGCTACCGTGGGGTCGATGCCCGTGGCATATTGGTCTGGGTGCAACTCGCTAGTGGCGAGGGCTGGTACCTGCGGAAAATGCACAAGACTGCGGTATATACCAACCAAGATGTGTACCGGCGGGCACTGCAGCTGTTTGCCGAGCGGCCACGGACTTCGCCGGTCGCAGTAATGGGTGTAACGTGCTATCAGCTATCAGCATCGCGTAAGAGTCAACTCAGCTTGTTTGATGAGGTCAATCAGGCGGAGTGGCTCACGCATGCCGTAGACGAGATCAACGAGCGTTACGGCATGTTTACCATCGCATCAGCGCAGGCATTGTTTGGCCGCGACAAGGTCAAACAAAAGATACCGTTTGGTGGCACAGAGTATTTTCGCTTGCTGCTTGGCTAGAAAGACTAAAGCTCAGGTGGCTCAGGAGTGAGCTCGTCGTCGTCATCATCTTCCTCCTCGGGCTCTTCTTCCTCCTCGGGCTCTTCTTCCTCCTCGGGCTCTTCGGGTTCTTCAGGCTCTTCTTGTTCAGCTTCAGCTTCGGCCTCCTCTTGTCGGCGACGTTCTTCCTCTTCTTGTTGTCGGCGACGCTCTTCTTCCTCTTCGCGTCGGCGACGCTCATCGATATCGTCTTGACGAAAATCAGGGTCGCAGCGATCTGGTTGTGTACCACGAATGAATGACTCAACGTATTCGCCATGCATGTTACATATGCGAACATTTACAATACCGCGCGGAGCGTCGAAGTCTTGTCGTTCAAGATCGTCGAGCATGGTCGTGATGGACTCACGCCAGATGGGGCCGGCAGCTGCGGAGCCGCCGATAGCCATCGGATTGTTTTCGTTGTCACCGACCCAAACGCCAACGGTGATTTGCGGCGTGTATCCGATTGTCCAGGCGTCACGGTTATCATTTGTTGTGCCGGTTTTCACCGCAACGTCATGGCCTGATATATTCAGGCTTGAACCAAAAGTAGGCGCCCGGGCGCTGTCATCTGCTAACATCGAAGAAATGAGGTATGATGCTTCGGCAGACTGGACACGCTCGGGCTGTTCGTCGCGTTCAAAAGCAGTTCGACCAAACTTGTCTTCGATATGTGCAACGGTACCGGTGCTGAACTGTTCGCCTTGATTGGCAAAAGCAGCGTAGGCGTTCGTCATATCCATAAGTTCTGTCTCGGCAGTGCCAAGC
>SLSH01000176.1 GCA_007130555.1 Bacteroidales bacterium | reverse complement strand
TATGCATTGTAAAAAGCACTCTTTTTAATTAAAAATGGTTTCCCGCCTTTTTAATATTGTCAATAAACTAATTATCATTAACTTAATAAAACAGCAGTGAAGGTTTTAATTAAAAAAACTATCTGTTATCCCATTTCGTCCCTTCCCATTTACTAATCATACCTTCATTCTCACATTGGGAACACATCCAGCGAATTTCATTGGTTGAGCGAATTATTTCGATACGAGTAGTACCTGCACAGCCTTTTTCAAAACAACGAATATCAGTTGCAGATAAGCGTCTGGGGAGTTTTGTACTTGCCTTATCAACAACAAGTGCAAAGAAACTTGCCAGTTCCCGTGCTTCAGTTGGCATTTCCTGTGCTATATTCCCTGATTCGTCAAGGAAGTGGGTCATGTTGGTTATATACATGATATATTATTCATTGAAATATTTTTGAACGTCATTATTCCATACAAAAAAGTTAACCGCTAAAGTACAAAACGTATCTTGGTCAATTTCCTTATTGTCATTATCGTTACTTTCAAACCCAAATATTTTAATACGTTTTCCAATCTTACGAACTTCAGGATCTTTAACATGATAATCAGATCGGTATTGAAGTTCATCTTCTGAATAATATCTTATCGCCCCATCACAATGACTAATCATGCCTGTGTTTTTGTTGAAGATTGCATGGAAATACCTGCTGGTGCGTAGAAAGTTATGTCTTTTCGGCAGTTCCTCGCATGTAAAATGGATTTCATCTTTTTTTGGAGACCATATAAAATCAGTGTATCCCATATGTTTATACTCCTTTTCATCCATCCATTGACCGTACTCATCCCCTCTTAGATTTGTTAACCTATCCCAATCAAGTGTTTTGCCATGCACAAACATTTTATATGACATTGGTCGGTAATCATTTAAAGGGATTTCAATAAATGGATCTAATCTGATTTTCAGATTTAGTTTCTTTTCTCTTGCTAATCGAAGGATGACATGAAAAATCCAGTAACTTGAATTTGATTGCTCCAAAACTGGGCATAAAACATATACTAATTTATTCCTCTCAAAACCAAAGTTATCAGTGTTAAACTGGTTCATTGATACCAGATGGTTTTTATCACAGATTACGTCATATAGATTTTGCAAATGATATGGCGCAGGTCTTTCGGTGGGTTCAATTAATTTTTCTATTCGATGACGAGCAACATCTTGACTAATCAAATGAACAAAATAATAGAGTTTCCTCTCGGCATCCTTATCGGAAGCATTATGAATAAAATCATCAATGCAATTGTCTTTAACATACTGATGCAGGTCATGTTGGTTAAGGGAGTTTAGATCGTTCACTAAATTTATATGCTCATGATGTTCCTTATTATCAAAAACCACGAATACTTCATGCATAGGGTCTTTTAAGGATTTTGCAAAATAATCAATAGTAGAGAAATTTGAAATCATACCCCAAAAGCATAAGTATTTATAAATTTATTTTTCAACCCTGATACTATCATAAAGCATTTTTAATCCCATTAAAAATAATGCACCTATAAGAACCATCCAATGGGAATATCTTAAAATCTTTAGGTAGAGCAATAATCCAATACTAATTGTAGTAAATGTAAATACCAGAGCAGTAGTTATACCTTTAGTAATAATTATTTTGAATATTATCTTCTCTTTGTTTTGTTCCTTTCTTTTCATCCAATTATTTTCTAAAAGCAAGCCTAAGCCAACAAATGAAAATATAGTCGTTAGAATGAGCCATGGATTAAATCCAACACTCATTTTATAAATTTCGAGTGTCCACCAACCGAAACCTACAAATAAAACAAGAGAATAAAACAAATTAAACCATCCAATCCGTTTTTCACGTTTTTCAAGGAATTCTGCTAGAGTCAACTTAATCTGCTCTTTTATAACATTATCATCTTCAGGAGATAAATTCAGTTTTGAAGTTTTTTGAAGTAATTCCAAATCTAGTACTAAATCTTTCTTCTTTTGATTAACATTCAATGCTTCAACCAATTTCAAGATTAAAGTGATTAATCCTGTTACTGCAATGAATAATTTAATGGTTTCTTCCATGGAAATATTATTTAGCATATTGTTGATATTTATGGTAGTAAGGATGTTTTTCAAACATAAGTAGTGAAAGCGGATTGAAAATTTCAACCTTTATTACTGATGCTGCCAACAATACCTACTACCCTCCTGTGCATTGCGTTTGCATCTAGTACCTGCCCGTGTGATTGCCTCACACCTTCCGTCTGGTGAGGAATCATCAATAACATCCTTTTTTACATAATCAGGATCATGGTCTTGATGCAGGTAACAATATCCGTTCTCATTGGTCGTCATATTTTTGCATTGGACTCCAGTAGATTTTCCAATACCAAGGCATTGGACTGAAATACTTCTTCCCGAGGTTGCAGTGGACGACCTGTACGGTTCAAATGACCATAATGCAGGATCAGAATGACTCTCCAGAACTCTCTGGAGCGAATCTTCTAATTCGTGAAAAAAATTTATACCTGTTAAAACCGCAACCGAATCAACACTAACTACATATTCCTCTATAGATCTTGTACCCCTTTCGTTGGGTAAAATAAATCCAATCATTTTAGGCTCTGCAGGGTCATATATGACCTTATAGAAGTATTGTGGAACGGTTAC
>SLSH01000129.1 GCA_007130555.1 Bacteroidales bacterium | reverse complement strand
TTTCTTTCTCAATGTCATCACCATCACCCTGGTGATTGGGATTTTCTCGTTCCTCGGGTTCCGCGAGTATTCCACGATCTCCCTACGGGCGTCAGTGGAAGATTTGGAGACCAATATCGCGGATAACGAACGGCAGAACCGGGAACACCTCCAGCGGCATTCCGAATTCCTGCGCTTGAACCGCGAGTTGGAAGAGATTCAAAGTTTCCTTGCCACCCCGGTCCGTTCCTCCGATTTGCTTCTGGCGATTGCCCAACTGCGGCCCGAATCAATTCTCTTCACCAACATCGCTTTCAACACACGGGTGGAGACAGTGGGGCGCCAACGTCGGCCCGGGTATGTGATCACATTGAATGGAACGGTCCGCGGCTCACCCTTTGAAGTACCGGTTACCGTCAATGAATTTCAGGAAGCGCTGGAGTCGGAACCGGTGATTGCGGAACATTTGCGGCGAGTCGACATCCGCTCCTTGAACCGGGATCCCACACTCGGGCATTTCACCCTTGCCATGGCCATAGAACTGGAACCTCCCCCGGAAAAACGATGAATCCCGCATTGATATTAGATAAAATCAAACAGTACCCCATCGTCGTGGGTGGGGCGGTCTTGGTGATTCTGGGGCTGGTGCTCCTCTTCCTGCGTTTTGATATTCATCCGGCATTAAGCCAGGAACACGCGGATTTGGATGATCGCTGGAGCGTGATGCAGCGCAACGAGGTGGCGGCGGTGGGCCTGACTGAGCATGTGGAGAGATTGACGGAATTCCTCGAGGAAGCCCGATCCCATTTGCTCTCTCCAACCGATATTGCGGGCAATCACCGGGTCTTCTACCAAATCGAGTTCAACTCCGGCGCGCGCATCACCAACCTGAGCCCGGGAGAACCGAGTTCACAAGGAGACGGGGTGATCAAACCACGCCTCGAACATTTCACTTCCATCCCCTACCGCATAACCGTGGAAGGGCGCTTCAGCGATGTCTTGCGCTTCTCCCAGGCTCTCCACTATGGCGAACACCTGATGCGGGTTGATCGTTTTGACCTAACTCCGATTGCACCTCGGGCAGCCGGTGAGCGTGTCGATTCCGTGCGGCTCAACATGGTTTTGGAAGTATTGGGGAGACAAGAATCATGAGCATTATTGGAAGAATCACCGTATGGGGGAGGATCCTGCCGATCATCATGGTTTTTTCCATGGCTGTGGAAATCATGGCGCAACGGGTCGGTTTGCGTGAGCATCGGGAGACCACCTTGGAGTTGGCCCAACAAATTTTGCATCCCGAGGATCCGGATTTCCAGATTCGGGTTGCCGCCACAGTTAATCCATTCATTGGCGTGATTGAAGAAACGCCTCGACCCACACCGACCCAACTGGAGACGGAAGAGGAACCGGATATCCAGCCGGACCGGTTGCCTGCGGAACGCGCATTGCGCTTAATCGCGGATTCATTCCATCCCCGTGGCGCCATTGTCCGGGGTGAACAACGGTATGTGATGCTGCCCGGCGGGAGAACCATGGAGGAAGGATCTTCCTTTAGTGCCCGGATTGGAGAATTCCAGTATGAAGTCACACTGCGCGATATCACCACCACCCGTTATACGCTGGAACTGGAGCAGGCACGCCTCCGCAGGGAATACGGAGCGCAGACCCAAGAGGAGAACCAACAGGCAATCACTCCTGGGGAAGATCAAAATGGAGATGGCTCAGCTCCCTGACGAGCACCCACAGAACCGGGAATTGCAGGCACCAACAAACTACTTTTCATCAACGCTAACCAACCACTCAAGCATTTAACCAAGCCAAGGCGATCATCATGACGAACCGGAAACTATTCGCTCTCGCCCCATTGTGGGTCTCCGCCATTCTGCTGGGCATCGTCCCACTTCATGCCCAAAGGGAGATCTCATTACCCGCGCCACAGGTCCCCGATCTGGCGATGCCCCAAGACCGCGAGGTCGTGATTGAGATGCCGGAAATGGAACGTCGCGAGACGGTTGTCGCGCGGGATGACGAAACCATCTCCGTTGACTTCCCGGATGAAGAGGTGCGCGTCATTATCCGCAGCGTGGCCGACCTCTACGATCTCAACGTGGTCATTCCCGATCAATTGGTGGGGAATGTCTCGATCAAACTGCGCAATGTGACATGGCGCCAAGTCTTCGATGTGGTACTCGACCCACTCGGCTACACATGGATTGAAGACCGCAATATCATCCGTATCAAGAGTCGTGACGAATTGGTTCAGGAACCGGTCGACACACGGGTCTTCGTCATCAATTTCGCTCGCGCCAATGAGCTACAGGCCTCCATTTCCCCGATGGTCGACACGACTATTGGCGGTCGTATTCAGGTGGACGCTCGCAGCAACGCCTTGGTCATCACGGAGCGGCCCACCCGAATGAACCAAATCCAGGAGATCATCGAGCGCTTGGACCGGGCAACCGATCAGGTGATGATTGAGTCCAAATTCGTGGAAATCACGGCCAGGAATTCCCGTGATGTTGGGATCAATTGGTCGCCGTTGGCCGGATATCAGGTCGGCGCCAGCCAAATGAGCCGGGAATGGACCCGCGACTCCCAGGCCGAAGCCACTCGGGAGAGCGTGCCATTTCAACAGTCCCAAGACACCACCACCGTGACCCCGCCCTCGGGAGTCCCCGCCACC
>SLSH01000002.1 GCA_007130555.1 Bacteroidales bacterium | reverse complement strand
CCGGACATGAAGATGAACCTGGCAAAGAGGTAAAGTTTCTATCAGTACTTATATCACCTGAAGCATAAGTTGCAGATGCTGTAGGATTGTCTGTTGCCGTAAAACCGAATCTTACATGAGACCTATAACTTGTTTCTGTTAATGATGAACTCCATGTAAAAGCTGCTGTTGTACTTACATAATGTCTAGATCTTATTGATAAATCGGAAGCTCCACATGGCGACACCCTAATTGAAGTATAATTCCAATAAGGAACATTAGCCATAATAGCATTGGAATTTTTTATAACCATTACTTGCAGATTTTTGTCGGTTTTATTATCATAATAGAACGGAGTATCAAGAGTAACAGAATTCCAACCTGCTCCTGAAGCATTAGGAAAACTACCGGAATATACTTTTGTATAATTTGCTGTTGTTGTTGCGCCGGTAGCAAGATTTGTTTCAGTCGTATATTTCATCCAAATTTCAACATCCGCAATTGCTGTTGTTGTTGTACCTGATGCTTTGGAAAAAGCTATTGAAGTTATATTTCCAACATTATCAATTTCATTTTGTAAATAAATTGCTTCATAAGCGCCATATCTATAAGCTGTGTTATGAATATTAAAAGGATAAATATTAATGTTTCCAGTAACATTTGAACATCCTGTTGAACCGTGAGTAATCGTAATCGTACCTGTCTGCCCCCATGCCGTAAAAGCAAAAGCAGAGAGGAAAAATATCGCTATTGTAGCGATGGTTGTTTTGAGAGAGTAGCAGCTTTTCTTCATAGTCATATTTTGTTTATGTCATAAATTACTAATTATATGATTTCTTGATTTTAATGTAAAAATTCAATACTTAATAATACAAAAATAATAATATTATATTTAATAAAGAAATTAATTTTGGCTTTTTTAATTTAAAAAATTATTGATTTTTGCAAATTTGTTGATATTACAGTTATTTACAGAACCTCTTTATCTGCAATTTCTAAAATACGTTTTTTCACTTTATCCCATGACAATGGTTTAAACATCTTTGGCATAGGTTCTTTTTCAGCATCCTGAAAATATATTAAGCTTTTATACAGCAAGAAATCTGTTGCTTCGGGATATTTTTATGATACAAATCAACAGAAACTCTGTGTCCTATCTGTAATGCCAAAGCGGTTCCTCCGACAAGACGGAAATTGCTAAACTCATTAATACTTTGTAGCTTTTTTAAGAGTTCCAATGTGTAGGTTTTGACTGTCTGAGTTTGTAACATCTGAATTCTTGTATTGGTGTGTTTGTAAATATAGCGATAAAATTTAATGATTTAGCAGATAACTCGCGTAATTGCAAGGCTGTATTTTTTATTTTTTCCTTTGAATAAAATTTTCGTATCTCTAACCAGTCCTGCCAAGTACCATAATCAAGTACTCTTGATAATATGTATGGAAAATGAACTTCATAATCTAAATTTTTTAGATCAATATCCCAAAATAAATTCTCCGAAAACTTGGGCTTTGTGTCCATTTTATACACATTTAAGTTTTGCAAATATACAAAAAAAATTTGTATATGACAAAACTTTTATTATCCGGCATTTACAATCGGTATTATTATTGACAAATGTGTATCCGGTTCAACTACAGCTAATTATTAAATTTTAATTCTCCCTTAAGACATAATCATCATATTCCTTTTCAAAACGATTTTTATGTTTTAATTCTTCATTAGCAAGGGATTCAAACAAATTTTTAAAAGACCCATCGTTAACTATTGAAGCAAGTTTTTTGTATAGATTGTAAGCGGCATTTTCTTTCCACATTGCAAGTTTAAGTGCTTCGGAATAAGTAAGTTCTTCGTAAGGCTTGTTTTCGGGGACAATATAGTCGGCAATTTTCATGTCTGTTATTTCTATTTTTTCAAATGTTCCCGTGCCCTCTTCTTTTACTTTTATCAGCAAGGCTTTATGATTCATCTCCTCTTTTGCAAATTCGAAAAAAACCTCTTTCATTTCGTGATTAGCGGAATCCACGGAAAGAATGGTATATAAATCCACTGCCCTTTGTTCCCTTTCTATTGCAAAATCTAATATTTCGTTAATGTTATTAAAATTTTTCATGTTCTAAGTTTTTTAATTTATTATTGTATGACAAAAATAATAAAAAAACTTTTGACGGTATAATTTTTAGGAATAAAAATAACTGGGTTTTTAAAGGTGGTTTGTTTTTACTTGGTGGTTTTTTTGCTGTTAATGCCTGAATATGGTTGACCACTTTTTATTAACTCTCTGTTTCATTTGCTACGAATACATTTTGATTCCGAGCAGTTTTCTTGCCCTGTTTTTTGAGGGCTCGACGTTCTCAAAAAACAGAGTTTTACTTGTTTTTGCATCGAATGACTTTGTCATCCTCGCAGTTTCTTGCCGGCTCAAAGGTAATAAATTATTTTCAAATTGAATCGGACTATTTCTTTTCAACTCAATGTGAAGTTTATCATATTTGTACATTGATACAGCATGGTCAACCTCTTTAACTAATTTTTCAAAACTATCTATATGTTTGTGTTTTAGATAATTGTTTTTAATAATTCCGTTAATTCTCTCTGCTTTACCATTCTCATAAGCATTCTTACACATACTATTGATAATATTATGCTTTGATGTTATATCCAAAAAATCTTTAGCATAGT
>SLSH01000263.1 GCA_007130555.1 Bacteroidales bacterium | reverse complement strand
TTTCGAAAAAAAATTTGATATAATTCCAAATGGATTTAATGAAGAAGATATGATGGAAACAAGTAATATTTTGCAAGATAATAAAGAATTTAGTATTGGTTTTATCGGTACAATATATTCGTGGCACCCTTGGGTAAATTTTTTAAATGTTTTAGAAAGGTTTATTAAAGACAATAATCGTTCTGTAAAAATAAACTTTTATGGCATTAACATTCAAAATGAATTAATAGAGATGTTGAATAAATATTCTTTATTAAAAAGCCATGTTAATATTTATCCCAAATTAGCAAATGATGCAGTTATAAAGGTATTAGCAAAAAATAACATATTGCTTTTGTATAATGATTATGCAATTATGGGCACAAAAATTTATGATTATTTAGGGTTAAGACGTAAAATATTATTATGCTATTCCGATGATAAGGAAGCTAATGTCTTGAAAAATAAATATTATTGTTTTGATAACATTGATACTAGTAGTAGTGAGAATTTGCAGGAGAATTTGATTAAAGAAACCAATTCAGGCATAATAGTTAAGGACTCAGAACACTTATTAGAAGTTTTAATTGAATTGTATAAGGAGTTTGAAATAAAAGGTTTTATCGAGTCCGATTCTAATAATATTGAAAAATATACCAGAAAAAAACAAGCAGAAAAGTTAGCTGTTTTATTAAATAAGCTTAACTAATTAGTGTCTGTCCATAATGTCCGATTTACTCATAAATTGTTTATTTTTCAACGGTATTCGTGAGATCGCTTACTTCGGCAAGCTCAGTACGAGTCGCTAAGTTCTTCGTTATGCTCACCTTTCGCATCAGTCATCCCGAAGTAGCTTTTGTAAGGTCTTTAAATTTAAAAACCAACAAAAAGCACGGTCGGGACTCCTGATACTCAATGTTCGCAAGCCTTGAACTCGAACATTATGGACAGACACTGACTGTATTGACAAACACTAATTAAATATGATACGAAATTTTCTATTTCACAGAGTTAATCCTAAAAGAGATAAACTTTGGGATCCTATGGATGTAAAACTATTTGAAAAATGTATAAAATATATTTCTAATAAGTATGAAATTGTTTTAATTGAGGATCTCGTTTTTTCAGATGAATTATTCTCTAAAAATAAATATGCAACTATAATGTTTGACGATGGCTATAAGGATAACATAGAATATGCAGTGCCAATTTTAGATAAATATAAATGCAAGGCTTCTTTTTATGTAGTTACTGATTGTATTGATAAAAATATCCCAACCTGGACGCATATTCTCGAATATATGTTTCAATTTGCAAATTTCAGTAAAATTAATATGAATTTTGATTTTTTCCCGAATAGCTTGAAAGTAGATGAGTTCTCTGGTCGTGAAGATAGGATAAAATATGTAAGTATTTTAAAACCTTTTTTAAAAAAAATATCTCACGAAAACAGAACTTTAGTTTTAGACAGAGTAATAGAATCTTGTAAAGATATTAAAATCCCTTCGTTAATGATGAGCTGGGACGATCTCAAAGAATTAAGAACTTCCGGTCATTACATCGGCTCTCATGGGATTACACACTATATGCTTGGTACGATAAATGATGAAGCTGAAATTAAAAATGAGTTGTTAAATTCCGGTAATATGATAAAAGAAAAATTAGGTTATTTCCCTTTAACAATTTCATACCCTGTAGGCAGTTTTAACGATACTGTTAAGAGGCTTAGTAAAGAAGTTGGATACAAAATAGGGCTTGCTGTAAAACAAAATGTATATAATCCAAATAAGGATGATTTATTTGAAATTTCCAGAATAGAGTTATATAATGAACCTTGGTGGAAAACAAGGCTTAGAATTACAAATACGCTGGAAAAAATAAAAACTTTAATCAAATACAAATGAAAATAGTTCTTTGGATAGGCAATGAAATTAACCATAAAGCATTGGCTAACAAAATAAATAATGATTTTTCAATAGAAGGCATAGTTATCGAAACAAGAAATTATAAACCCAAAATTACATTTATTAAAATATTTGAAAAAATTATTGAGAAAATATTTTTGCCCTCTCTTGAAAAATCATGGAAAGAGATGAAAAAATATTATGGAAAAAAATTTTTAAGTTATCCTGCGACAAAATTGATTAATGTTGAAAATATTAATTCACAAACGGCTTTTGACTTTACAAAAGGAATAAATCCGGATTTAATTATTGTCTCAGGGACAAGGATGATAAAAGAAAAAATGTTATCTCTCAAACCCACAATAGGGATAATAAATTTACATACGGGATTATCTCCATATATAAAAGGAGGACCAAACTGTACGAACTGGAGTATTGCCAATAAACAATTCCATTTAATAGGCAATACCGTAATGTGGATTGACTCAGGTATAGATACAGGAAATATTATAACGACTGAATTTGCAAATTTTAATGGGGAAGAAAATTTGACAAGTATTCATATTAAGGTTATGGAACATGCCCATACATTGTATTTAAAAGCAATATCTTATATTATCAATGGAGGAAATTCCAATGTAAAACAATCAAGTATTTCAGCTGGAATTACTTACTACAATAAACAATGGTCTTTAAAGAGAAAATTCTTTTTAGTATATAATCTTAAAAAATTCAGACATGCTGTAAAAACAGGAGATGTAAATAAACTGAGAGAAACAG
>SLSH01000233.1 GCA_007130555.1 Bacteroidales bacterium | reverse complement strand
TCAGAAAAAGTGCCTGATTCTTTAACCACATAAAATTTCTGCATATTCTCACCTCACTCTTGGATTCATATCAAAAGAATGTTGGTCACACAACCTTAAAAGTCGAACCAACACAAAATATAAAAATGCTTCATACTTATTTTCAAAAGTTACTGTAATTGAGCTCGCATCAGTTCCATTAAATTTTTTCACAGGGAGCTTATCTAACGCTGCTTTTCGAATCTCTGGAAACATCTTTGATATTTGGGACAAGAAAAAATCAAAAGCATTATCAGCAATCTTATATTGGGGAACTTTGTCTGCAAAAGAAGAATGATGCCTTAAAATAGTTGTAGCTATAACTTGAATAAAAGAAACCCCTTCTTTATCGTAGGAATTAACTTTTAATATTAATGGCAATAAAAGAAATGCCAGAAAGCCACCAACTCCCGCATGATTTGGTTTCTTGCCGACCTGAAATTCTTCTAAAACTATACCCGTCAATTTTTTATCTTCTTCTGAGCTTGGATCAAAATCTGAGTGAGCAATAAACGCCTCGATTTTTTCTCCTATTTTTCTTTCCTGATATGTTCGCACTATATTTTGCCATAAGTCATTTAATTTCCCGAAATCATGTGCTTTTATAATAAATTCAACAATGTCATCTATGTTAAACTTAGAGTATTTATGTTGCTGAATTCTTTTTATAATAAAATGATAATCATTGAGCTTTCCTAAGCACTCTAACATCCAATTTATGTGCTCCTCATATGTATCATAGTAAATGACAAAATTCTTTCGCTCGTTTCTTTCTATTTTTTCAGAAACAATCCCCGAATGCTCATAAAAATCTAGTCCGTATTCTTTTGAGTAACCTACAATTTCGGAATTCAACGCCACAACATCTTTATCTATAACCTCGTTTATTTCAATAGGATGTAACACCTTTTCCGATCCATCAAATTCATCATCAATAAATTGAGACTCTTTAAGAGAAAATACAACTGGTTGAGATTCGATGCCTGAATTATAGTAATCTTTTAACTTTTTTTCGAGAGAAAAAGGGTTCATTGAAATAGAATCAAATAAAAACAAAGAATTAGTTTTAAAATACCTAGGCAAAAGAACAACAGATATGGATTGAATATTTCTTATCAAGCTCCTTGCATAAGATTTGTCTCCTGATCCCCAAGATCTTTTAATATTTTCCCAAACATTTTCAGAAGAATTCTGTATTTCAGTAAATATGTCATTTTCAAAGTCATTTAATATATTTTCAATCAATTGCCGTGAAACAAAATAGTCTATATTAGCTCCAGTTATATCCCCCAACTCCTTAAATGTTGATAGACTTAACTCCTTTTTATACGGCAAGTAAGTTCCTTGACAATCAAAAACATAAATATTTCCAGATCCATACCATCTTACACAACGCCCAATCCTTTGTAAAAAAGAATTTATTGGTGAGATTTCAGTTAACATTGTGTCACAGGAAATATCAAGACCAACTTCAATAACTTGAGTAGTTATTAAAATAACATCTGTTTGATATGAGTTCTTTCCAAAAAAATTTAAAATTTTTTGCTCCTTATCTTTCCTGTCTTTTTGAAAAAACTGGGAGTGCAAGCATACGACCTCTGTTGTGCTTTTTACAAGTCCCTTTAAAGATTTGTAAAGTTGGATACATTTATTGACTGTGTTGCAGATTACAATGGTTTTTTCTTTATGAAGCTCAATGATGTCTTTAGCTTCCAAAAATTGTTCTCTAACATTTACTGCTTTTTGAACCTCATTTTTTACAAAAGCAAAGTTTTTATAGTCACTCTCCGTGATTGAAATCAGATCCGCATCTAAAAAAGAAGCTGTGTTTTCCATAAAACTTTTAGATAATGTTGCTGTCATTAAACAGAAAGGTGTTGTATCTTTTAGTTTATTTAACAATATGAGTGCTGTACTTAAAGACTTTTGAGGTTCGAGCAAATGAAATTCATCAAATACCAAATACGAAGAGATAACTGCTCCGGCATTAATATTTGACAAGCTTTTTGACAAGGAAAGCGGAATGCTAAGGACATTACTTAAAGTCTGGTCAATTGTAGTAAATATTATATCTCCTTCAAAAAAAGAATCTGTTGGATTTTCTCCTGTCTGCAATGTAATTTTAATATTCAGTTCAGGAAAGGTGTTTCTTACCTTTTCATTTACTTCAGAAAAGAGCGAATTAGCCAAGGTTCTTAGGGGTAAAGAATAGATTAATTTTCTTGGATAATCTTCAATTTTCTGTCCTCCTTTTCTCCATTTATACCAAGAATAAATAAAGGGAGATATCGCAGCCCATGTCTTTCCACTGCCTGTTGGTGCATTAAGTATAAAAGATTTTAGTTTGTCATGTTTTCCACAGCATTCTTCTTGATAAGAATAAGGAGCAAATCCCGTTAATCTTTCAAAAAAGTCTTGATATTTTATTTCATAATCAAAGTTACCCAATTCTTACCTCATGTTTTTTAATGCAACACCATCATTATCACAATTGAGCATGCCATGCGTCTCTACGATTCCATTGTGCAAATCCATAACGGCATTCCGATCATGTTTCCAATTTTTCGGGTTGTTTTTTATGTATTGCCGGATTCTGTTTAATTCTTCTTCGTTGCGAATTATACGATCATAAAATCTGGGTTGCCAT
>SLSH01000069.1 GCA_007130555.1 Bacteroidales bacterium | reverse complement strand
CTGGACTCCCAGATCCCTGCACGCGTCGAACCAGTAGCCCAGTGTCAGGGCGGTAGCCCCCGACATCTACTCCGCGTGGAAGTCGCTTGCAGATGCCTCGGCGGCGATTGGCAAACAGGTGCATGACGTTCGACTGGTCGCCATCTGTCAGGTTCACAACATCGACGGTATCCTGACGTTCAACGCGAGGCATTTCCTTCGTCTTGTGACCTTCGCACCCGGCCTCTCTGTTGTCACGCCCAGCCACGTGATCAATCCCTATCCATGAACAGGGTTTTCGGTCCGGACCAGCCTTGGAGGATTTCCCTCGTCGGCACTCGCTTCCCGTGGAGAAGATGGAGCAAGCCCCCCGTGGGTTGAAACCCACGGCTACAGTCACCAGCCGCTACGCGGCGAAAACGGCGGGACGGCGGACCAGAAGACGGACTCGGATGGATGCCAGCATCACCGCATCAATTCCCTTGCCCGCAATTCGCTTGCCCATCTCCGCGCGGACCTGGCGACAGACCAACTGCAGCGCGAATTCCGGCACCGCGATACCGAATTCAAGGCAGAAGCCGCATCCGACCGCATCTCCACTGGGCTCAACGAAAGAGGAACTCTGAACCGAACGCCCCTACCTGGCATCGAATCTGCAAGCAATCCCGAATCCCGAGTTTGACCCCGGTGACCGAGCCTCCGGCGACCGACGGCTCAGAACTCCGGTGGCTGCCAGCCTCCGAGTTCACTCTCCAGGTGCTTGGCGACGGCCAGCGCGATGTCTTCTCGGCTGGGGCGAGTGACGATCTGGACGCCGATCGGTACACCGCACTCGGCTGTGCCTGCTCGGACCACTGCCGCCGGCCAACCCGTCAGGTTGTACGTGGTTGTGTAGCTGCCGGCCAGGATCAGCTCAAAATCGTTCTCGATGTCAAACGGTAGAACCGACAAGCCGTTCACCGGGCAGAGGATCACGTCGAAGTCGGCAATGAACGGCATCATGTCGGAGTTGAACTGTGCGTACTTTCGCATGGCGTCGGCACAGTCCTTGACCCCATACTTCGCCTTAATTCCGGCGATCAGTTCCGGGTCGTTGTGCCAGTCCAGAGCGGGACTCAACTCGGTCGTCCCTGCTTCTTCGATCAGCCTGCTCACGCAACGCCCGTCGTCGCACAACCAGAGCCCGGTACTGACCTCGACCGTCCGCTCGCCAGCCGCCGGGCACTTCTCCTCCACAATCGCCCCGGCACGCTCCAAACAGTCCGCAGCGGTTCTGACCGTCTTGGAAATTTCGGGCGTCGGCGGGAATATGCCGTTGTCGGTGTAGAAGGCGACTCGCAGTCCGCGCAGCTTCACATTCGTGGGACTGCTCAGCGGCATGGGAATCGCCGCCGGGTCCCGCCAGTCCGGACCGGCGAGGATCTCCAGCATCAGCGTCAAGTCATCCACAAACCGAGCGAGGGGACCAACATGCGTGAGCGGATCTACGGCTCCCAGCCCAAAGGAGATCACATGACCGGTCCGCGGTATACGACCGGCAGTCGGCTTCAGTCCGGTGATCCCGCAGAAGTTCGCGGGTACCCGGACACTGCCGCCGGTGTCCGTGCCGATGTCCAAAGGGACACCTCCCGTTGCAAGAATCGCCGCCGCGCCGCCGCTGCTGCCTCCCGAGGATGTTGCCAGCGAGTAAGGATTGTAGGTCCGGCCAAACAGCAGATTGTCGGTGATGTAGCTCATCGTCAATTCCGACGTATTCGTCTTGCCGAGCAGGATGGCGCCAGCGGCTCGCAGCCGGGCCACGGCCGCGGCGTCTTCGGTGGGAACGCAGCGTTCGCGCCCCTTGGTGCCGGCCGTCGACCGAACGCCTGCGGTGTCGAACGAATCCTTGATCGTCATCGGTACCCCGTGCAGTGGGCCGTGGCATTCACCCTTCGCCAGCGCCACGTCGGCTCTCTTCGCGTCCTCCAGGGCCCGCTCGGCAGTCAGCGTTACGACCGCATTGATCTTCGGGTTCACCTTGTTGATCCTTTCCAAGCAAGCCCGGACCAGTTCTTCCGAAGAGATCATCTTCTGTTGGATCATCGTGGCCAGTGTCGTAGCGGGTTGGTCGACGAGGTCACCGATCGCATGCCTTGCCAGCGGTTGGTTGGCGCTCACCGCCACGGCCCCAGCCGCGCCGCTGCACAAAGCCATCCCGGCCGAGACAAGAAAAGCCCTACGATCGATGCTGTGCGATCGTGTTTCGGGCTCTGACGTTCTGGTAATCGTGTGGTTCATAGTGGACTCCTTAGTTCTGAAGACTCAACGCCACGGCAGGGATCCCTTTCTCCGACCGCCCCCCAGCGGCTCTGCTCGACCGCTGTTGGGCGGAAACAGAACAGGCAATGCTACGTCGTTATGATGCCATAATCTCCGTAATCAAGCTCAACACTTCTTTAATTATTCCTGTGGTCTGATCTACCAGTTGCGGGTTGCTCGATCGTGCTTGCACAGCCTTTTCAAGTGATGAGAAGAGTCCTTGGAGACTGTGTGGAGGTTCCAAGAAACCGTTTACTTCATCAATTAGACCATCCAAGGTCAGCCCTAATTGGACAAGTTTCGCAGCATTTACAATGAGACTGCCACTTTCCAGTCCCGATCCAAAGACTTGGACGAGATTCACGACCGAGTTACCTAATGCAATGGTGTTTTGCGCGACCTCGTT
>SLSH01000030.1 GCA_007130555.1 Bacteroidales bacterium | reverse complement strand
TGACCGTACTCGCCAATAGCATAATAACGAATTTTATTTTTAACCTTTTTCCGTAACGCCTTAATATAAGCCTGCAAATGTACTTTATCAATATTTTCGGTATTATGCTCATCATTGTAGGTTAAAGTTACAAAACAGGCACCATAGTCATGGAGTTCGGTCATCTCTTCATATAACCTAATTATCCAATCTTGGCGCCTGTTTGTTTGGCATATTGCGCATTTTCCACATGGAACGGTAACAAAATCGTTCTTTATTTTGCTGCCTCTGCGCCTTATGCTTTCCGGTGTTAGACATCTCATTTTATAGCCTTATACCACCACGTGATACTGTTACATACTGTTTTTTACTACTTCTGCGCCTACGTGAGCGCCTTGAACGTGTTTGATAACCTCTACGTCTCATAATTTTTGTTTTTTAGTTAGAATTGATTTAAATGTGCTTTTTAGGCATATTGTTTTAAAATGGTTTCCTTTTATCTTTCCATTCTTCTGTTCCTGGTCCCTTGAAACTTGGACTTAATAAATCATCCTTAGTTATTCCTAATGTCCTTAATAGTAAAGCCATTAATCTGATTGTATAGTGATCTCCAGTTGCAGCCCCTATTTCTTTTAAACTTTCTGATAATTCTGCTTCTGCTGCTGAAATCCTTTTAAGATATTTTTCTCTTTCGGCTCGAGTTCTTGCATGCTCTGCCTGAGCTTTCATTTGGTTTATGTAATCTTTCTGTATTGCCTGCCAGATTTGCGCATCTATGTTTGCTTTAAATGTCCTTACTTCGGTGTATCCTCGTTCTGCATCTTTTTTTCTTATATCTGCTACCTGTTGGCTATGTTTTCTGCTTTCTGTTGTTAATTTGTATAATTTCATGAACTGTTCTATCATATCCGGCACATGTTGTGCCGATGCTGATAATTGATGTTGTGGTAATTCTGGTACTACTGCTTCCGGCTTATTTTGCATTTGTCCTGTTGCGCCTGCTGTACCTTGACCATATACAAGATTTGGGTTAAGTCCTGCCTGCATTAATCTTTGCATTTGCGCTTCTGGCGAGTTATAGTCTGCATGCATTTCCCACATATCAATATTGTGTTGTTGTGCTTGCTGGGCTAATTTTTTTCTTTGTTCTCTGTCGAGTTTTTGTCCTCTGTGACTTAACCACATTTGTAATAATGGTCCTAATGCGGACAACCATCCTAAGGCACGGCTCGGTTGCCTTGCTTGCGATGGTGTCCCGACTGTTGGTCCTGGTATCGGGTTTCCTGTTTGTGCATCGAACCACTGTCTATTATAATCTCCTAACATGATTTTGAATTTTAATGGTTTATTTTTTTACGCTGTATCCAGCGTTATTGTTGACTTGGGTCAACTGGCACTAATATTATCAAGTATTATATTAGTGCTATTGCTTCGGCTGTTTTTCTGGTTCGGTCGCTTCTTCGTTTTCCGCCTCTGGCTCTTCGTTTTTTGCTTCCTCCTTAAGTTTCTCAGCCTCAGCCTTTTCCTTATCTTCCTGATCCTGAGCGTGTTTCCTTTGCTCAATATCTTCCTTGATTGCTGTTGCATCCGCTAAATCAAAATCAGGGTCCAATGTCGGGTCTGGCTCGTTAACATCCTCGTCATCATAATAGACTTGTTTGCCTATCGGCAATGATCCTGATGTTGTGAACCTGGTTAATATTTCTTGTATAGTTAAAGCCTGATTTGGTACTGTCTGGCTTTCTACTTCTGTAAAGTCATAACCGCGTGGCTCTTTATCCTCTTTATTGGCATATACTGCAGTAAAAGAGTTTTTTATCTTTAATTTTTGCATGATATCAATTTTTATTGGTTTATGTTGAACATAACACGAAACGGTAAAGTACAACCGTCCCGTGTTATGCTCCTTACTTATGGCATAGGTGTGCCGAACTTTGGTAATGGTCTGCGGGCATGTATTTTTGCATACGCCTGTATTATTACCTTTTTGAACTGGGGATCTCCTACCGGAAATATTCTTGCTTCTATATCTTCCGTATCTGCTTTTATAAATTCATTACTTAATTCCGGACCGGCTGCACCTGTAAATTTTCTACCTGCATGCCAGAAATCTAAGTTTGTTCTTAGTTCTCCTGCTACTCTGTCAAAGGCTGTTCTATATTCCGCGTATCTTTCTTGATATCCGAAAGTCTCTTCGTTAAATCCCGTCGAACTTGTAACATACAGTTCTTGCCTTTTTACTTCCTGTTCACCAATATGAGCAAATTCCGGGAATGCGTAATCAAACCTACTTTCACGTGTAAACATTCTATGTAATCCCTGTTGGTATGCTGTTCTTGGTATCACCGATAATATACCCATTACGTGACCATGTTCTTCGAAGAACCGTCTAAATCCTGCTGTTCTTCCTGATGATATCCCGTGACCTGCCATATTTGCCTGGGGCGCTCCTTCGGTTTCTGCTGTTGAGAGTACTTCCGATATCTGTACAGGTATTCTTCCACCTCCTAAATATTCGGGTCTCTGCAGTCTCGCATCTGATGATTTGATACCGAAATGTGCGAGTATTTGTTCAATATACCTGCTGCCTGTTCTTGCGCTTTTTTCAAGCCATCTCTGTACTGCATATGAAGTCCTCAGGTCTCTTATTGTTGTGGCGTTTGCTTCCGACAGGTCTGCATACATCTCATGAAACTCTGCCGGGAAATCTGA
>SLSH01000085.1 GCA_007130555.1 Bacteroidales bacterium | reverse complement strand
TGAGAAATAATATAATTAGGCATAACAGGGATTTTTCCGCCTCCACCGGGAGCATCAACAACATAAGTAGGAACAGCAATTCCTGATGTATGTCCTCTCAAATTTTCAATTATTTCTATTCCTTTTGAAATAGGAGTTCTGAAATGCTCAATACCTTGTGATAAGTCGCATTGATAAATATAATACGGATTAACCCTGTTTTTAACCAATAAATGTACGAGTTCTTTCATTGTAGATACACAATCATTAACCCCGCGTAATAATACAGATTGATTTCCAAGAGGAAAGCCTGCATCGGCTATTTTTTTTAGAGAAATGCAAGCATCTGTCGTTATTTCTCTCGGATGATTAAAATGAGTATTTATCCATATCGGATGATATTTTTTCAACATATTAACAAGTTCTTTTGTTATTCTTTGCGGCATAACTACAGGAGTTCTTGTTCCGATACGTATAATTTCAACATGAGGAATTGCTCTTAATTTTTGAATAATAGACTCTAAAAAATCATCATTAACAAGCAAAGGGTCTCCTCCCGAAAGTAATACATCTCTTACGCTTGAGGTTTTTGAAATATATTCAATTGCTTTATTTATTCTTTCTTTTGATAATTGTTTGTCTTTTTGTCCTGCAAAGCGTCTTCTTGTACAATGACGGCAATACATCGAACACTGGTCTGTAATTAAAAATAAAACTCTGTCGGGGTATCTGTGAGTTAATCCGGGAACAGGAGAATCAACATCTTCGTGTAAAGGATCAAGCAAGTCCGAAACGGAATTGTGAAGTTCTGCTCCGGAGGGAATTGCCTGTTTTCGAATAGGACAATTCAGATTTTTCTCGTCAAAAAGAGTAAGATAATAAGGAGTAATAGCCATTCTCATAATTTTCAAAGAATCTTTAACTCCCTCTTCTTCTTTTTTAGTAAGATTTACATATTTTATTAGTTGAGCATAATTCTCTATACGATTATTAACTTGCCATTGCCAGTCGTTCCATTGTTTATCGGACACATTCGGAAATAATATTGAACGTTTATTCATTACTTTAAATATTTATATTCTACAATATTTTAATTTTAACTAATGTGCCGAAAAATTACTTTTTATTCTTTATTTTTAAGCATACAATTCCGTAAATACTTTTCTAAGTATTTCACTTTCTCTCAATAATTCGAGAGTAATATCAGCATGCCCTCTTGTATATCCGTTTCCGACAATCATAAGTACATCACTTCCAACTCCTTCAGCTCCAAGTGCAGCTTTGGTAAAAGATGTTGCCATTGAGAAAAAATAAACAAGACCGTCATTTTTTGTACAAAGAATACTTGCCATTTCTGTATCAGGAATGTTTACATTATTTATAGTAACATCCGCCATTTCGCCGTTTGTAATTTCTTCCATTTTTTCAAGAATAGGTACCGGCTGAGTTGCATCAGCAGAAAATACATGGTCGCAAAAATTCAGACTTTTCAAACGATTTGTACTTTTTTCGCTATGGCACAATCCAATAACTTTACCTGTAACTCCTGCACGTTTTTTTGCTTCGTAGCAGCAGAGCATCCCTGATTTTCCTCCTGCACCGATAATCAGCACCGTATCTCCGGGTTTAACAAGTTTGGCAGTTTGTGCAGGAGCACCTGCAACATCAAGAGCAGCAAGTACCAAGCCTTCGGGCATATCGGAAGGTATTTTTGCATAAATTCCGCTTTCAAATAAAATTGCTTTCCCGTCAATATCAACTTGGTCAATATCGGCACGTATATCTTTAATTTTATCTATTCTCAGAGGAGTTAATGATAATGAAACCAATGTTGCAATTTTATCTCCTTCTTTAATATCTATTTTCCCTTTAAGAGCATCCCCGATTTTTTCAACGGTTCCAAGCAACATCCCTCCCGAACCTGTAACAGGATTACGATGTTTCCCCTGTTTTGCGACTATATCAAACATTATTTCTTTAATTTTTTCATGATCTCCGCCCGCCTGCTCTTTAATCTGAGTAAAACTTGCCGAGTCAATATTTAATGTTTGAACATCAATAAGGATTTCATTATCATAAATTTCATCCATATTATTGTCAATTTTGTTTGCCGGTTGTGGCAACACTCCTTTAGGCTCAATAACCCTGTGAATTCCGAATTTACTTCCTTTCTTTTGCATATTTTTATAATTATTTAATCGGTTTAAGTTTTAATATTTCTCTTGCTTCGTGAGGATTTGCAATCTCTCTTCCAAGTTCTTTTGCCATCCGGACTACTTTTTCGACTAATTCTCCATTTGATTTTGCCACTACGCCTTTAGAAATAAAGACATTGTCTTCAAGTCCGACTCTTACATGTCCTCCGTCAACAATTGCTGCCATAGCAAGCGGGAATTCAAATCTTCCGATACCGGCAACTGTGTATGTCGCATATTCAGGAATACTGTGTCTCATAAAAACAAAATCTCTAAGGCTTCCACCTATGCCCCCCTGTACTCCATGTACAAAATCAAAGTGCATGTGCCCTTTTATTATCCCTTTTTTGTATAGTCTAAGAGCTGTGTCAATCATAGATTTGTCAAAAACCTCAATTTCAGGCATTACCCCGAGTTTATTCATTTTTTCGGCAAAATAAATAATTGTTTTTTCGGTATTAACAAAAATATCTTCCGGTCCGAAATTTAAAGTTCCGCAATCTAATGTTGCCATTTCGG
>SLSH01000246.1 GCA_007130555.1 Bacteroidales bacterium | reverse complement strand
GGTCCGCTGTTATTGTTGGCTGGTGCGGGGTCTGGAAAAACGAAAACCCTCACCCATAGGATTGCGCATCTCGTACACTCCAGTCAGGCCGAGCCACACAATATCCTGGCTGTTACATTTACGAACAAGGCAGCCACTGAAATGCGTCATCGAGTATGGGAGCTTATGCGTGGTGATACAGCAACCTCCGGAGAAGTGCCGCGCTCATTTATGCCGTACATGGGTACATTCCACGGTATTTGCGTGCGAATTTTGCGTGAAGACGGTCAGCACATCGGCATTCCTGAAAGTTTCGTAATTTTTGACCAGTCAGATCGGCAAACAGCCGTAAAGCAAGCGTGCAAACAATTGTTTATTGACGAAAAGAGCTTCACGCCACGCTCTATCTCGTACGCGATAAGTTCGGCAAAGAATGAACTCATAGCCCCCGAGCTGTTTAGCAGCACCGGATCTGGTCCGATGCATGATGCTGTAGCGAAAGTCTATCCAATATACCAGCGAATTCTTAAAGACGCTCATGGGCTTGATTTCGATGATCTGATCATGCGCACCGTACAGCTCATGGATACCCAGCCAGAAATTCGTGAAAAATGGCAGAATAGATTCCGCTACATACTTATCGACGAATATCAAGACACGAACAATGCGCAGTACAAGTTGGTCAAGCTGCTCGTAAATAAACAGCAAAACATTGCCGTAGTTGGTGACGACTGGCAATGTTTTCCCGCGGGGAGCCTTGTCCGCACAAAAACGGGCAATAAGCCAATTGAAAACATACAATCTGGTGATGTCGTGCAAACCGCCACGGGCTATGGCAAAACCGGATACTTTACGGTCGAGAAAAAACGTTCGTTTCCCTTCTCGGGTGAACTTATCAAGATTACAACTACCGCTGGCAGAGAACTCACCGTTACGCCGAACCACCTGTTTTTTGCGCAGTGGGAAGCAAACAACAACTATTTTGTGTACCTCATGTATGCCAAAGGAAAGGGGTATCGTATCGGCATCGCCAAAGGCACTCGATTTGATGGCAAAAAAGATGACATCGGTCTGCGGGTACGGGCAAACCAAGAACGGGCGGATGCTATGTGGGTGCTTGCAGTATGTAAAACAAAGTCAGAAGCTGTGTACCAAGAGGCGTTTTTGTCGTTTACGTATGGTATACCTACTTTTGTTTTTCATGCCTACGCTAACCGCTCAATGAGCATCACACAAAAGCAACTAGACAAACTCTACGCGTCTATCGATACAAAGGAGCGAGTAAAAAAGCTGTTTGACGATGAGAACTTGCTCGTTGAATACCCACACTTTGTACCGGGTGGAGTCACTGCTCGAGACCACAATCGGCTAAAACTTAATGTGGTTTTGTTTGGTGATAAGCGCACGACCAAGCAGAGTAACTGGTCAGCGAGTCGTATATCAGCGAACACAAAACACAAAAAAGACCTCGCCGTATTCGAGAAGCTCGGCTATCGTATACGACAGGGAAGAGCTGACACGTATCGGGTCGAAATACACAATCTCGATTACGGCAAAATTGAGCAGATAGTCGAGAAGATACAACAATCAGGTACGAGCTTGCTCGTACACAGGTATGCATTTATTCGAGACAAAAAATATACGTTTACGCCAGCAGCCCATTTGCGAATGGGTATGAAGTTGCCAGTGATCAATGATCGAGGAGCCATCGAAGACGACACAGTTAGAGAAATTGATATTATCTCCCACGATGGAGAGGTGTACGACCTTGACGTGGAAAAAGTACACAACTATAGCGTTGCCGACGTAATAACCCACAACTCGATTTATTCGTGGCGTGGTGCGGATTTCCGTAATATTTTGAACTTCGAGCGAGACTACCCGAAAGCGACTATTATCAAGCTCGAGCAGAATTACCGTAGCACGAAAGCCATTCTCGATGCGGCTCACGACGTAATCAGCAAGAACACGCAGCGAACCGACAAAGAACTATGGACAAAAGCCGGCAAAGGAAGCCCAGTTAAAATCGTACAGCTTGCTAATGAACGGGCAGAAGCAGAGGCGATTATCACACGGGTCACTGCAGCAGTTGATGCCAAGCTGTACTCGTATCGTGATTTCGCCGTGCTCTATCGGACGAACGCGCAGAGTCGAGCAGTTGAGGAATTGTTTATGCGCTATGGTCTGCCGTATCGAATTGTTGGCGGTGTACGCTTTTATGACCGTAAAGAAATCAAAGACGTGATTGCGTATCTGCGTATGTTGTACCAGCCAGAAGACCGCGTTAGCTTTGAACGAATCGTAAATACACCGACCCGTGGTCTCGGGGCAAAGTCCGTGCAGCAGTTTTTCGAGCTCGTACGAGAGACCGGTGGGATAGAGGCTGCATTTCGTTCGCTCGATAGCACGGATGCTATTACCGGCCGAGCGAAGTCGAAATTCGGTGAACTACACAGCATATTAACTGATATCCGAGGACTTATCGAAACTTCACCGCTCTCACTGCTTATTGAGTCGCTTCTGCGCAAGATCGGCTACATGGATTACCTTGACGACGGCAGTATTCAAGGAGAATCACGTCAAGAAAACGTCAAAGAGCTCATCGGTGTCGCCAAAAGTTATGATGAGCTCGGTTTAGCGCAATTCCTTGAAGAGGTATCGCTCATCAGCGACTTAGATAGTGCAGATTTTGACGGCGATGCCGTCACGCTCATG
>SLSH01000309.1 GCA_007130555.1 Bacteroidales bacterium | reverse complement strand
TTCGTGTATGGAAAAAAAGGAAAAAATGGATTTAATAATTTATAATGCAGTAATTTATACTGTAGATGATGATTTTTCAATAAAAGAATCGCTTGCAATCAAAGACGGAAAAATTGTCGCTATAGACAGTAATGATGAAATTCGGAATAAGTACAGTGCTGAAAATGAAATTAATTTGAACGGCAATTTTATATATCCCGGTTTGATTGATGCTCATTGTCATTTTTACAATTACGGCATCAATCTTATGAATGCAAACCTTGTCGGAGTAAAATCTTTTGAAGAAGCTATAGAAATTATTAAAGACCACCACGAAAAATATCCGTCCGAATGGATTACAGGAAGAGGATGGGATGAAAATATCTGGCAGGTAAAAGAATTCCCTCATAAAAGTTTATTAGATAAAGCCTTTCCTGATATTCCCGTTATTTTAATCAGAATTGACGGACATGCAGCTATTACCAATTCGGAAGCCCTGAAACGTGCAGGCGTTGACAATAAAACAAGTGTGGCAGGAGGGGAGTTCCTGAAAAAAAACGGAGAACTAACGGGAATACTTATTGACAATGCTATAAGTTTAGTAAGACAATATGTTCCCGAACCCAAATATAAAGAAAAAGTTACTGCTTTGCTCAATGCCCAACAAAAATGCATTGATGTAGGACTTACAAGCCTAAGCGATGCAGGGCTGGACAAAGAAATAATAATGCTTATGGATTCGCTTCATAAAACAGGAGATTTAAAAATGCGTATTTATGCAATGCTTAATCCAAATCAGGAAAATTTCGAAACATTTATGTATAACGGAATATTTAAAACCGATTATATGAATGTAAGGTCGGTAAAACTTTATGCAGACGGAGCTTTGGGTTCGCGCGGAGCAAAAATGCTGGAAGAATACAGCGATGATCTCGGAAATACAGGATTACTAATAGAAACACCCGAAAAATTGTATGAATTGTCACTGAAAGCATGGGAACACGGCTATCAGGTAAATACTCATTGTATAGGAGATTCGGCGGTACGCCTTATGTTGAATATTTACGGAAAAATACTTAAAGGTAAAAATGATAAACGCTGGAGAATAGAACATGCTCAGGTAGTTCATCCGGACGATTTTAAGTTATTCGGAAAATATTCCGTTGTGCCGTCGGTTCAAACAATTCATGCTACATCCGATATGAAATGGGCAGTTACCCGTATAGGAAACGAAAGAATTAAAGGTGCTTACGCTTTTAGGGACTTGCTTAATCAGATAGGATGGCTGCCGAATGGAAGTGATTTTCCGATTGAACCAATAAATCCGCTTTACGGATTTTATGCGGCTGTAGAACGCAAAGATTTTGACGGATACCCCGAAAACGGATTCCAAACCGAAAATGCCCTTACAAGAGAACAGGCATTAAGGTCAATGACAATATGGGCAGCAAAATCAAATTTCGAAGAAAACGAAAAAGGAAGCATAGAACCCGGAAAATTTGCAGATTTTATAATTACCAAACAAGATATTATGCAAATGGATATTGATAAAGTCCCGTATCTAGAGATTGAAAATACTTATATAGCAGGAGAAAAATGCAAATAATTTTTGAATTTTATAAAACAAAAACTATGAAATTTATTATTATTTCATTGCTTCATTTTTTTGTTTGCATAAATATTATTCAGGCTCAACTTGTAAATATCGAAAAAGTCCGCAGAGAACAAAAAGAAGGATTTCAGGGTTCTGCAAATATTGCTTTAAATCTAAATCAGAATGTTAAACAGATTTTTAGTTTCCGAAACGATGTTTTTTTGCAATACACTAAAAATACTAATACTTTTATGTTTATTAATGACATAAATTTAATGTTTGTTACCGATAATGATGAGCGGGAAAATCTTATAAATCAGAATTTTCAGCATTTACGCTATAATTATACTTTTAAAGAGTCCGATTTTATTACTTATGAATTCCTTTTACAAAGACAGGAAAACAGAATTAAGTTTCTGGATTTTAGATTTATCACGGGAACAGGACTCAGATTTCGACTTATAAATAACGAAAATATAAGATTGTTTTTAGCTCCGCTTTTTATTTACGAAACAGAAATTGAAAAACATACGGAGGATTTAACACGCCAGACATCTTTAATTAAAGGAAATTTTTATGTGAATTTTTTAGTAAAAATAAATGATTTCTTGAGTTTCAATACCGTTGCCTATTATCAGCCTGCATTTATTGACTTTAATAAATATGATGGCTTTGAACCTGTAAAAAACTTTAGAATTGCAGGTGAATCAGGATTTGATTTTAAAATTTGGGAAGATAAACTTGTGTTTTCAATAGTTTTTGACTTTAGTTACGACTCAAGTCCTCCAAATTTATTCTTTCTGGAATATGATAAAGAATATATGATGTTCTATACAATCAGCAACAGTATAAGATTTAATTTTTAAAATGTTTTTCTTGCCACAAAATCACAAAACCACGGAATTGCACTAAAAATTGTGTAAAATAACTTTCGTGAGTATTTTGTGTTTCTGTGTTTCCGTGGCATTTAGTAATGTTTTTCTTGCCACAAAATCACACTAATAATACCGATTTTGATATTAAATTAAAGTTTTGTAATTTTTCAGGATTAATCTTATAAAATATTAATTAATTATTCTCATCTTTGTAAAAATAATTTTTATGCACAAGTCGGGTTTTGTTAA
>SLSH01000342.1 GCA_007130555.1 Bacteroidales bacterium | reverse complement strand
ATCCAAAACACAGTGCCCCAGTCAATTCCGGGCAACTAACAACTTTTCCCGCAGCCTCAAAAAAAGGGTAGAATTTCTAGTTTTGACCGAATAACGGTGAATTACAGCCCTTTCTAAACAGCAATGCTGATTTTGACGTAGATGAGAAATGACATTCCTTTTTTCAGGCTTTTATGCCTTGAAAACGGCAAAATTCATATGATATTTTATTAAAAATGGAGGTTTTTCCATTTGCATGGTACAAAACTGGAATTGTTGCAAAAGGGTGAACATAAATTTTTTCCGACGATATCGGATTATGGTGAGAGAGTCGGGACAGTTGAAAGAAAGGAACGCTGAATATGAAAAACAAGTTCTTTTTTGCAAAAGCGCTTCTATTGCCGGCCTTGCTCGTTCTCTCTGTAGGATGCCCCAAAAAACCAACCCGCAAAACTACCGATGCATCCCCGGATGCAACTGAATCCGAAGTGGACAAAGCGGCATTTCAGGAACACTTGGAAAAAAAAGAATTCCGTGTAGATGTCTATATCTATCCCGAATCGTTATCTGATGAACCAAAGCATCTCGGACGCACATTCCTTTCAGATATGGAGAAATTCTCCATTCCGGAAAACTCGAAATGGTTTATTCGACCAGCCGACAGCAACATAACCGATGAAGATCTGTTTTTTTTCTTGCGGGAAGTGGCGGATTCTGGAATCCGTGGATTGTCTTTGGAATGGCGCAGAGAGTTAACAGATGCCGGATTGGCGCATCTCAAGAACTTGACTTCGCTGGAGCATCTCAACCTTTGTTTTACAAAAATCACGGACGCTGGTCTGGCGCATCTCAAGAACTTGACTGCGCTTGAGAGTCTCGACCTACGGTCTACACAAATCACGGACGCGGGTCTGGCGCGTCTCAAGAACTTGACTTCGCTGAAGAGTCTCAACCTTCCTAGACAAATCACGGACGCGGGTCTGGCGCATCTCAAGAACTTGACTTCGCTGAAGTTGCTATTCCTTCCTGGGGGAATCACGGACGCGGGTCTTGCGCATCTCAAGAACTTGATTTCGCTGGAGAGTCTCGATCTTCAGGATACACAAATCACGGACGAGGGGCTGGCGCATCTCAAGAACTTGACTTCGCTGAAACAGCTTATTCTTTCTAATGCAGAATCGGACGCTGGTTCTGAGGGTCCAGATATCACGGATGCGGGACTGGCGCATCTCAAGAACATGACTTCGCTGGAGAGTCTCGACCTTAGCTTTACAAAAATCACGGACGCGGGACTGGCGCATCTCAAGAACTTGACTTCGCTGGAGAGTCTCGACCTTGGGTGGACACAAATCACGGACGCTGGTCTGGTCCATCTCAAGAACTTGACTTCGCTGAAACAGCTTATTCTTTCTAATGCAGAAACGAACGCTGGTATTGAGGGTCCACAAATCACGGATGCGGGACTGGCGCATCTCAAGAACATGACTTCGCTGGAGAGTCTCGACCTTTGGTTGACACAAATCACGGACGCGGGACTGGCGCATCTCAAGAACTTGACTGCGCTGGTGAGTCTCAACCTTGGGGGTACACAAATCACAGACGCCGGTCTGGCGCATCTCAAGAACTTGACTTCGCTGAAGCGTCTCGACCTACGGAGAACACAAATCACGGACGCGGGAATTAAGAATTTCCGGTTGGCTCGACCGGATGTATTTGTTTCGCGCTGAAGCAATTAAGACAAGACTTCTGACTAGGTCGGCGGAGAGTACGATACCATAACATCGTCACCTGAGTGCTGAATGCTTTGACCCCCTTCACTGTGGCAGGATTGTATGTGGTGTGAATGACGGCGATGACACATGTTTACTCCCAAAAAAAACCAGTTTGACCATTGAAATACGAGTTTTGATTCGTTAGCAACAGAACCCACGCAAACCTTGGGTACATCTCCGATTCAAACCGGGTCGTTACCAATGCCACCCCTTAATCCAAGACCCCCCGGTAAACAGAAGCATTTCAAAAGATCGCCCATTGTGTTTCGATATGTACCAGCAGTCCTTTTAGCGTGTACGTTGACCGTGATCCTGAATAACGCGGCACGTGCGAATCCTTTGTCGCCGAGAACAAGGGTGTCCTATCCAGCTGGCAGACTGGATTATTCAGCGCCGCCTGTTTATCCCGGGCCGCTTTCGGCATTGAATCCCGGCTCAAGCTCGAATACGCAGACCGAGACCGCGGATCATGACAAGCAGTCCGAATCCGACGAGACGGATAATGTCCCTGAGTTGCCGGAGTGGATTGATTCACCGGCCGCTCAACGAGACATGACGAAAGAACTGTCGTGGCAATGGAAATATCGCTGGCTGATCCGCAGCGGGGTTCTTCTCACCACCTACGGGATCGTGGTCGGCATCGGACGTTCGGCATGGGAATGGGGATCAGGCAGGAGCTTTCTTCTGGAACACGACGGATGGTTCGAGAAAGACCATACCCTGGATGGAGGCGCGGACAAGTTCGGGCATCTTTACGGCATGTATCTTCTTTCACGGGGGATAACCTACATATTCAACGAAACCCACTGTCCACACTGGCTCTCGGTGCTGATGGGCGCGCTCAATTCCACCCTCATAGGAGTCATAATCGAGGTGGGAGACGCGTACACCGCCGCGTACGGCTTCTCTTACACTGATATCGTTTTCAACCTCATCGGAACCGCGT
>SLSH01000109.1 GCA_007130555.1 Bacteroidales bacterium | reverse complement strand
TGGGAAAATATTATGATATACTATCCGAAGATGTAAGATTTAAAGAAGGTCTTAATGCTTGCATGAATTGCGGAGTTTGTACTGCAATATGTCCGGCAGCGGAATTTTATGATTATGACCCCCGTAAAATATGCAATACTCTTTTATCAAAAGATGAAGAAAAAATTGAAGAACTGTTAAAAACTGATTTTATTTGGTATTGTGGACAGTGTATATCTTGCAAGACTCGTTGTCCGAGAGGTAATGTCCCGGGATTATTGATTTCCGCATTAAGAAAATTATCGCAGGAAACGGGACTATTTGTTGAAAGCGAAAAAGGTCGTCAGCAATATGCAATATATAAAACCGTAGGAATGAATATGTTGAATACAGGATATTGCGTTCATCTTGATATTGTAAATCCTAAACTACATCCCGAGCAAGGTCCCGTATGGGAATGGTATCATAAAAATGCAGAAGAAATTGTTGACAAACTCGGTGGTAATTATAACAAAGAAGGAGAAGGTGCTCTGAGAAAAATCCCCGAAAAAAATCTTGATGAAATCAGAAAAATATTTGAAGTAACAGGATGTACGGATTTTTACAAAAAAATTAATGATTTTTCAGAAGAGAAAGCAAAAAAAATGAAACTGAATATTGATAAAGAAAATATTAATAGCGAATATTTTTTTAATGTATATATTGAAAATTCCAATAATCATAATAAAAAATAATAATGGATAAATTATATTGGAAAGATTACCAGAAAGAAATTGCAGATGATGATTACTTCTACGAAAGAAGTTGCATACGTCAGTCATTTTTTCCCGGTTCCGAAAATACTTTTTTAAAAATTATGAAAGAAGTTCTCGATAAAAAAGTAACTGATAATCAAAATCTTCATACATGTACAGGAATCGGATATCATGCTGATGTTGTCCCTTTAGAAACAGCAATGACTGTTATTGCAAGATTATTTGCTTTAATGAAAGAAGCAGGATATAAAAACTTCGTCCCCTCCTGCGTTACTTCTTTCGGACTACTTAATGAAGTTGTGGAAACATGGCAGCACTTTCCCGAAGAACTTGAGAAAACACGTAAATTCTTAAAAAAAGCTACGGGACGCGAATTTGATATTCCCGAAAATATTGCTCATCCTTCCGATATAATTTACAAATTTCGTAAAGAATTAAAAGAAAAAATGAAATATCAACTGGTAAATAAAAATACCGGAGAACCATTAAAAGTAGTCGAACATATAGGATGTCATTATTCAAAAATTTTTCCGAAAAAAGTTATTGGTTCGGCAGAATTTCCGCAAGTACTTGTTGGAATGATTGAAGAATGGGGCGGGAAAGTGGTTGACTACCCCGAACGCAGACATTGTTGCGGGTTTGGTTTCAGACAATATTTAATAATGGCTAACAGAGGATATTCAGTTGCCAATTCAAAGAAAAAATTTGAATCAATGCAAAGCTACGAACCCGATTTTATTGTTGCAAATTGCCCCGGCTGTGCAATGTTTATGGACAGATGGCAATATACTATTGCAGAAATGGAAGGAATTACTTATGACAAAAGCAAAAAAGGAATTCCTGTTCTTACCTACGAAGAAATGACAGGTATGCTGCTGGGATTTGACCCCTGGGATTTGGGATTTCAGATTCATCAAATCCAGATTGAACCCCTGCTTGATAAAATCGGGATTAAATATAATTCCGGTAAAAAATTTATCGGAAAATCAGGGAAAAAAATATCCCAACCCAATAAACCAAAAAATTTATTAGTGTAATTAAAAAATTGAGATTTATAAATTTATAATGAATACAAAAGAAGTAATAATAATCGGCGGAGGACCTGCAGGAATTGAAGCTGCTTATAACTTAGCCAACAATTCGTGTAAAGTAAAAATATTTGAAAAATCTTCTCAGATAGGCGGACATATAAAAAATACCGGAAAATTATTTCCAAATTTTCAGGAAAGTAACGAAATCAGAGAACAATTCTCAAAAAAAATTAAGCATGAAAATATAGAATTATATGCAAATTCGGAAATAGAAGAACTGTATAAAAAAGATAATCTTTGGCATGCAAAAAATACAGACGGTGTAATTTATACAGGAAATGCAGCTTTATTGGCAACAGGATTTAGGACTTTTGACGCTAAATATAAAGAAGAATTAGGTTACGGTATTTATAATGATGTAATTACTACCATAGAACTTGAAGAAATGATAATTTCAGGAAAAATCCTAACATCTGAAGGAAAAATACCGCAACGAATAGCACTATTGAATTGTGTAGGTTCAAGAGATGAGAAAGTAGGTAATCATTATTGTTCAAGAGTTTGTTGTATAAATGCAGTAAAACAAACCATTGAAATAAAGGAATTATTACCCGATGCTGAAGTATTTTGTTTTTATATGGATATCAGAATGTCGGGACAATTTTACGAAGAACTATACCGCAGATCACAGGAAGAATTTAATGTTAATTATATTAGAGGACGAATTTCGGAGGCATCTCAAACCAGGGACAACAGAATACAAATAAAAGCAGAAGATACATTAAGCAGATTACCGCTAAAAATGACTGTTGATATTTTGGTATTAATGATAGGAATTGAATCTTCGGACAGCACAACAGAACTGGCAAAACAAAACGAAATAAACGGAGAATACGGATTTGCAAAAAGCATTAGTTTGCATTATGCAGATAAT
>SLSH01000038.1 GCA_007130555.1 Bacteroidales bacterium | reverse complement strand
TTTGGATTATGTATAAACGTAACGTGCGATCCGGTGTGAATAGAACACGACGTCGGAGCAAAGCATTAGTTCTTGCGGTAACGCTTGTCTTTGGACTGCAAAGCACCAGAGTGTTGGCGTTCCAGCTTACACCGATGTCGGTAGTTATTGATCCCGCGGCATCCTCTCCCACGGCATCATTTGAATTAAGTAACGACGGCAGTAATCCGGTAGCGGTAGAGTTGCGCGCCGCGACCAGACGGATTGACCGGAACGGGACGGAGTACAACGAAGATGCCTCTAACCAGATTCAGCTTTTTCCATCGCAGCTGATCCTTCGTCCCGGCGTAAGCCAGACTGTGCGGGCACGCTGGATAGGTGAGGGGATCCCCGAGAGGGAGATTCCGTTCCGAATTATTGCCGAGCAATTGCCGGTCAATCTCAATCGCGATCAACCGGCCGCGTCCGGGGTACAGTTCATGCTTCGTTACCGAGCGACGCTTTATGTGCAGCCGGCCGGAACTGCGCCTCGGATCGAAGTGGAACGTCTCGACATGGATGATCCCGACCATATTACCGTGGATGTGCACAATAGTGGTACTCGGCACCGACTGTTTTCCCGGGGAACGCTCATCGTTGAAGTTGCCGGAGGCCGGTCCCACGAGCTTGCTCTGACCGATGTGGAGGCGTTTGTCGGCGTTAACGTGTTAGCCGGGGAAAACCGCCGTATCCGTATTCCACGTGAACAACTGCCTTCGGATCCGATAGCTGTGCGCCTGCAGTTTAATTAAGTATGGTCGGCAAGCGGATCATTCCGCTGTTAATCGTGTATTTGCTTCTCATGCCGCTATCAGATCCGGTCATGTCTCTGACCTATGCACAGGAATCGACTGCGGATGACCTTTTCGCGGATGTCTTTGGCGAACCGGGTGCTCAAGACCGTGTCCTCCCCCTTTTTCGAGGCGATGAGTTTCTTGGTGATCTTCAGGCGCGGATAAACGGAAACGAGGTGCGGATCAGCGCGGCCGCTCTGGAAACACTGGTCGAGCCTTTTGTCGACCAGGCAGCAATTCAGGCTATCGCCGATATCGAAAGCACCGACGGCCTGGTGTCGCTCGGCGCCTTTGAAGAGGTGGGCTTGTTCCTTGTATACCGTCGGGAGCGCGCGGAAATAAACCTCTCCGTAGCGCCGCAACGCCTGAGGGAACGGGTCGTAGGAGCCGGGGATCGCCGGTCACCGCCGAACCTTCAGGATCCGACACTCTTCTCTGGATACACGAACGCGTTTGTTCGGGCGGTGGTATCGTCGGAGGAAGAGGTCTCGGTAGCTGCGGTCCGTCTGGAACCGGTTCTCAACTACGATGGTTGGGTCCTTGAGGCTTCGATGGGAATCTCCACGGCATCGTTTACACAGGCATCCGTGGATGATGACCCGTTATCCCTGCAATACTTACGGCTCGTGCGGGATTTACCGGATTTTCGCATTCGTGGAGAAGCAGGGCTGGTGCGATATCAGCACGGAACGCTGTTCAGTGGCCCCGACGTTCTTGGTATCTCGGTTACACGCATGGAAGAAATCGGAAACGATACTTCGCTTTTCCGTAATAGGGATCTACGGTTTGTGGTTTCGCGGCATGCACCGGTTGATATCTACCTCAACGAGCGAGTGTACCGCCGGGAGGTTCTTAATGAAGGCCCGCATCGCATTACCGACCTGCCCTTTGGTAGCGGTGTCAACACGGTACGGGTTGAACAGGCGGGGGATGACGCAATGACGCCGCCGGAGATCGTATTCGACGAGGTACTATCGTTCGCGCCCGGCCTTGTCCAGCCGGGTCGCCATGTATACTCCTGGAGCCTGGGCCTTCTCCGGGACCAGTATTCCACGGACGCGCTTTTTGTAAGCGGGACCCACCGTACCGGTATTACACCACAATGGACCATAGGCGCCGATCTTCAGGCAGGAATTGAGGAGTATGCCGCGGGTCTTTATTCCTTGAACGCGTCCCGCTTCGGACGAGGTCGGGTTGAAGGAGCGGTGACGTTCGATATCGAGGGTACCGTCGGCACCGCGATGGAGCTTTCGCACCTGTTCTCCCTGCTATACACCCGGCGATGGCCGGCGGTTGAACTGTCCGTTACAGTGGAAAGTCCGGATTATAAAAGAGTTTCTACCCGACCAACCGAAACAGGTCGGCTGCGAGGTGGTGTTTCCATTAACCAGCGATTACTGGACGGACTGAATGCAACGGTGGGTATTGTTCACAACCGACGAATAGCTGGTGATGAACAGAACGAATCGACGCTGCGTGTGTCTCTGTCACATCGATCGACACGCGGGTTCAGTTTAAACGCACTCGTCTCGCCGACTTTTACCGGGGATGAGGTGTACTGGCGGGGAGGGCTTTTCGTTCGATTTGGTTCCGAGGACGGAAGACTGAACACATCCGTTGGTTACGATCCTGTGCAAAATTCATCATCACTGCAGGTTACCAACGTGCCGGACCGGATGTTTCGGGAGCTGCACTGGAGTTCCGATTACCGGCGCAGCGCCGGGATCGAGGATGAGGTCCATGTGGTGGGTGGTTCCGTTCGCTACGATATGTATCGTGGTTCCGCGCAAGCACAACCGGAGATATTTCTGCGTCCGAACGATCAGGATGAAGCACGCCTGACCGCTCATTATAGTACGGGTCTCGCCTGGGCAGGTGCGACTGTCGCGAT
>SLSH01000330.1 GCA_007130555.1 Bacteroidales bacterium | reverse complement strand
TCACCAACTTCGGGCCAGTTATAATATTTCATCATCTGTAACATAGCAGTAGCAACACAACCAACGGGAACACGTCCTCCATGAGCATTAGGATCTTCGGGACACATAGCATTATAAGGCCAAGTCTGATTCCATTCAATAGGTCCTAAAAGAGGTCCTACAGTTGTTTTTTGCTTAAATTTTTGCTCCGACTTATAATTCAAGTAGTATTCCCACTTTTCTGATACTTTTTTTGAGGGGGCTATATCATTTTCAAAAGCATATTTAATGCTTTTGGAATAATAATCTAAAAACAACTGCTGTCCGGGAGCAATATTCTCAATATTAAAGTCTGCCACTAGCGAATAAGCCAAAACAGGCGGAATTGAATAATGAGATGATATAAGAACATAGCCATTATCTTCATTAATGTTAAAAACATAATATGCCTCATTTTTATCTTTTTCGGGATTAACAATACAATTTAATATTATATCATCCCATACTATATTAGAATTATTGTCCAAACTATTAATTGCTTGATAAAAATGTGTTTTTGCTACTTTTTGTGCTTGCTTTTCAGGAACAATTCCTGCAAAAATCAACACAGATAAAAACAAAACACTAAGTAATAAAAATATTTTTTTCATAAGGCTAAGTTTAATTATCAAATCTAAATTAAATAATATTTTGTTGCGTATTTTTTAAAACTATTCAACTATTATAAATTTTTCTGTAAATATATTGTTATTTATTTCGATATTAATAAAATACACTCCGTTTTTCAACTCTTTATTAACAATGTCGTTTATTTTTAGATTGCTTTTACCGGCTTTAAGAGAAATTGTTTTTGATACAATTTTCTTTCCGAGCAAATCGTAAACAGAAAAATTTGTAATATCGTTTTTTTCAATATTTATATGTATTTCAGAATTATTATTTCCGGGATTTGGAACAATTACTAAATTTGAAATAAAATCGCTTTCTTCTATTTCTGTTATCCCTGATTCATAATTAAGTTTCCAGCCTTGTCCGACATCTCCTGAATCTGCAAAAAACTGAATAATTGCAAGGGCTGCATCAACATAAACAGCTTCAGCTGGGGGATTTGCGGCTGTAAAAGTTTCGATAGTATTTGCAGAAGACATAGAATTTTTAAACACTTTTACAAAGTCTGCTCCTCCTGCCAAGTCAAATTCTTCAAAATCAATTATAATATAATTAACTTCCTCGGGTTCTATTATCCATGTACATACGGTTGATTCTTCGTATTCACAAATTCCACTACCATCAGTAAAACTTCCTGACGATTCGGAATAAAGAATATTTGTTCTGCAATAATCAACTTTATAATTCACACCCCATCCGCTTGCAGTAGGATTTCCTGAAGATACGAACTTAATTGTCATGGCTCCACGACCGGCAGTAATTGTTCCATTTGGAATATTGTTACTATTAAATGTTTCAAGTAAAATATTTGAATTTTGCAATCCGTCATAGATTTCAACTTTATCACCTGTTGCTAAATCAAATCTGTCAAAATCCAAATTAATAACAGCACCGCACTCAGGATTAATTACATAAGTACAATTTGTTACAGCATTGTAATTATCGGTTGAACTTCCGTCTTCGAATGAGCCTTCGGTGCCTGTAATTGTTCTAACTCCACTGCAAAATTCGGGATATGTACCTGCAGGATAAATATTACTTATTATTCTTTGATTATAAATAAAATTACTTTCGCTACCTCCAGCACTTGATGTAGAGACTAAATCATCAAGAGTATAAAAACCGTTTCCTGAACCTCCCCATCCCCAGTTCATGTGGAAATGATCATCTCCCTGATATCCGTCGCAATTCCATGCATGTCCTGCTCCTTCGGAAGTTCTCCCCGCATAAACAGTTGGTCTTTTATTATCAACTTGTGTTCTAATATGATTTTTCCATGCTGTTTCTGTGTTATTATCTTTTTCATAATAAGTAATTGCAGAAGAGTATTTAAAATGGTCTCTGAGAGCAGTAAGAATTTTATACATATTAGCTCCAGAGCTTGTTGGTCCCCACCTCATTTCAACAGCAATCCCCGCATGAAGATTTAATTTTGCCAATTCTTCATTATAATCAGAAGAAGCCTTATTAGGAACATTTGTCCAATCATAGTTTTGTTGTGCAAAATTTACACTATAATTTCCATATCCTCCATTGTTCCAATGTGAATGAGATTTAGAACCTACGCCTGTTTGTGGCCAGTTATAATATTTCATTACTTGTAACATTGCAGTTGCAACACAACCAACCGGAACGCGACCTCCGAAAGCGTCAGAATCCTCGGGACACATAGCATTATAAGGCCATCTCTGATTCCACTCAATAGGATATAAAAGGGGTCCTGCTGTTGTTTTTTGTTTAAATTTTTGTTCGGGCTTATAGTCTAAATAATAATTCCACTTGTTTGAAGCTTTTTCGGTTTGTTCAATATTATTTTCGAAAGCATATTTAATGCTTTGCGAATAATAATCCAAAAATAATTTTTGCGACGGAGCAATATCATCAAAATTAAATCCGGCTTTTAACGAATAAGCCAAAACAGGCGGTATTGAATTATGAGATGAAATCAGTATATATCCATTGTCCTTATTAATGTTAAAAACATAATATGCAGCATTTTTATCTTTTTCAGGATTAACAACACATTGTAAGACAATATCATCCCATGCTGTTTTT
>SLSH01000164.1 GCA_007130555.1 Bacteroidales bacterium | reverse complement strand
TATATATAAAATTTAATAACTAAATAAAACTAATTGAATTATGAAAAAATTTAAATTTATTTTGGCTTTTTTACTTGCAGTTTCAATTACTACTGCACAGGATTATGAAATTATGTTTACTGCTTCCGGCGAAACTTCTACTGTTGTAACAGTTGAAGTAGAAAATCTTACAAAAGGCACTTCGTTAACACTCGGAGGTTTTGATATTTTACATTTACTTGCTCCGAGTGGGATTGAATCAATTACAAATAATAATAATAATAATTTAAAGATATATCCAAATCCTGTAAAAGATATATCAAGACTTGAATTTTATAACTCCAAAACAGGTAATGTAACTATAGAAATATTTGATATTTCGGGTAAAAAAGTTTTTGGTACAACTAATAAATTATTAAAAGGTACACATACTTATTTAATAGATGGATTAAAAACGGGAATTTATTTAATTAGAGTAATTTCGCCTGATTATAACTATAAAAGCAGAATTATATCACTGGGCGGGAATTCTTCAGGAGCAAACATTATTTATTATGAGAGTAGTGATTCTGAAATAGAAGAAAAAAATATCTTAAAAGGGAATAAAAATATTGTAGAAATGGAATATAACGATGGGGATGTAATTTTGTTAAAGGGAATATCAGGACTTTACAGCAGAATAGTAACTTTGGTTCCTACCGAAAGTCAAACCGTAAATTTTGAATTTATTTTATGTTATGATGCAGACGGTTATAATTATACGGTTGTAACAATTGGTAGTCAAACATGGATGGCGGAAAATCTCAGGTATTTACCTTCTGTTTCAGCTCCAAATGTGGGGTCAAATATAAATCCCGTTTATTATGTTTTTGGAAATCAAAGTACAAGTGTCGAAACAGCTAAAGCAACATCAAATTATCAAACATACGGAGTGCTTTATAATTTACCTGCGGCAACAGTTTCGTGTCCTGTAGGATGGCATTTGCCAAGTGATGCAGAATGGACAGAATTAACAGATTATTTAATAACAAACGGCTATAATTATGATGGTACTACAGAAGGAAATAAAATGGCAAAATCTATGGCTGCAACAACTCTCTGGCTGACTCACGGGAATGAGGGAGCAATCGGAAACGATTTGACGGAAAATAATAAAAGCGGTTTTTCAGCTTTGCCCGGAGGACTGCGTAATTCAGGCAATAATTTTATACAGCTTGAAAGTGACGGTAGTTGGTGGAGTGCAACCGAAAGCGATGAGCCGGGTAAATACTGGCGAAGAATAATGAGATATTATGGAAGTACTGTTGACAGATATTATTACGATGCAGAATTCGGATTCTCAGTTCGCTGTGTGAAAAACTAATTCTTATTTACTCCGTTTTTTATCTTAAAAATAAATAATAATGTTGACAATTGATAGTTTACTGTAAAGTGTCAACTATAAACTATATTTTAATAGAACCCGTAAAATCATTTACTTTTTTTCCATAAATTTTCCAAGAAAATTCTGATATTTTCTTCTTTTGTATTTTTACCGGGAATATAGAATTTTGTATCTGACAATTTTTCGGGCAAAAATTCCTGTTCGGCAAAATTATTTTCATAAGAATGAGAATATTTATAATTTTTTCCGTAATTCAGGTCTTTCATAAGTTTTGTGGGAGCATTACGAAGATGAAGGGGTACAGATAAATCTCCTGTTTCTTTTACTTTATCCATAGCATTGTTGATTGCCATGTAAGCCGAATTACTTTTAGGACTTGTTGCAAGATAAATTGTACATTGCGACAGAATAATTCTTGCTTCGGGCATACCGATTTTATTTATTGCATCAAAACAAGAATTTGCCATTAACAAAGCATTCGGATTAGCAAGACCTATGTCTTCGGATGCAAGAATTATCAATCTTCGGGCAATAAATTTTATATCTTCACCGCCTTCTAACATTCTTGCAAGCCAGTAAACCGCAGCATCAGGGTCGGAGCCGCGAACAGATTTTATAAATGCCGAAATAATATCATAATGTTGCTCTCCCGATTTATCATAAATTGCAATGTTTTCTTGTAATTTATCTACTACTGTTTTATTATTTATTATTATTTCTTCGGATTTTTCCGAATTGCAAATTAATTCCAAAATATTGTATAATTTTCTTGCATCTCCTCCCGAAAAACGATATAAAGCATCTCGTTCTTCGATTTTAATCTTAAGTTTTTTTAATTCATTGTCATTTTTTAATGCATAATCAATCAGTTTATCCAAATCCGGAATTTCGAGATGTTTTAATATATATACCTGACATCTTGATAACAGAGGAGAAATCACCTCAAAAGAAGGATTCTCGGTGGTTGCTCCTATTAATATCAGAGTGCCGTTTTCTACTGCATTTAGCAACGAATCTTGTTGAGATTTACTGAAACGATGAATTTCGTCAATAAAAAGGACAGGATTTTTTTGTGAGAAAAGATTATTCTTTTTTGATTTTTCTATAACATCACGAACATCTTTTACACCGCTACTTACGGCACTTAGAGTAAAAAATGTTCTGTCCGAGATATTTGATATTAATTTTGCAAGAGTTGTTTTACCCACTCCGGGCGGTCCCCATAATATCATTGACGGTATTTTTTCGGTTTCAATCATTTTCCGTAAAGGAGCATTATTACCCGAAAGATGTTCCTGCCCGACAAAATCATCAAAAGACTGCGGACGTAGTCGTTCTGCCAATGGTTTATTTGCCATGATTATTATTATTTAGTTTTAATAAAAATACTCCCCCAAATAATGCAGGTACAGCAATATTTATAATATATATTAATAATGAAGCTATTACAATTGCCGTAATTGAATCAGAAAACAATCCCAAAAAAATAATTGAAAAAGAGCTTCTTATACCTATTTCTCCAAACGGAATATTCGGAATAATTGTGGTTGCAAAATAAATATTTGATACTGCAAGAAGTGTATTTGCAGGAGAGATATTAATATCGAAAATATTTAAAATCAAATAAAATTGAATAATAAAAATTATAAATCTTATTGCACTTAATAATAATGTTTTTAACAATAACTGTTTTTTTATATCGGTTATTTCTGAGATTGCGGCTTTATATTTAGACAGTTTTTTAAATTTAAACAGAATTCGTTTTGCAAAAGATATATTAAAATATATAAGTAGAGATAAAATTGCCAAACAAATTCCGATAATCAATATTAGAACTGAATAATTGGTAGTGCCTACTAAATCTGAAATTACTTTATGTCCGATTATAGAAAAGGCAATAACTCCGAAGCAAATTGTTGTTATAAATTGGCTGAAATCTGCAATTATAGTATATGCAGCAGCTTTTTTTCTGTGTTCATTCTTCAGCATTAAAATTCGTCCTCCGAATTCTCCAATTCTGTTTGGAGTAATAGTACCAACCGTTATTCCTGCCAATACAGCCTTAAAACTTTTTATAAAACCAACTCTCATTTTTGAGGGCAGAATATTTTGCCATTTAATTGTTTCTATGCTCCAGTTTAATAACATCAGAGTTATAGTTATTAGGAATAAAATCAAATCAAATAAATTCCATTTCGAGAAAAAATGCGGAATGTATTCTAAGTCAGGAGATTTTATGATTTTAAATATTATAAAAAAATATGCGGCAATAACAACAAGTATTTTAATAATATTAATTGCAATTTTTTTAATTTGCATGAGAAAAATTTAAGCAGTTATTTTTCTGTTGTTATATAATGGTAAAATTATTAATGCAGCTATTCCTCCAATAATAATAAGCAGTGTTTGTACACCATGAACAACAAGGGCAAAAATGAGAGCCATTTCCAGACCAATGCCATATAATACAAGAGCCTGGCTGACCATAAAGTGATATGCCCCGGCACCATTTGGGGCAGGAGCAACCATTCCATAGCATGCTGCAACAAAAAGTGTTAATGCTACAGAAATATCTAATTCCGAAAACCCTTCAAATGCCGGAAATACAACGTAAATCATTAAAAAATACATTACCCACATAAAAACGGAATGAAAAATAAAAAGAGGAATATTTTTCACATTTTTAATACTTACTAATCCGATCCAAAAGCTTTTTATAAATTCCGATGTTTTCTTAAAAACAATATATTTATTAAAAGAACCTTTAACGATATAATAAATAAAAACTATACTTATAATAAAAAGAACAATCAAACCGATAATAATTTCTATTGAAAATAAACCTGTACTTTTTTCAGAAATTTCAGGATTTTCGCGTATAAAACTTAATACTATATCTTTTTGAACAAAAAAGACAATCAATGTAGCAATTATAAGCATTATAACATCAATTAATCTTTCGGAAACCATAGTTCCCAATACTTTTGAAAGAGGTTGTTTTTCGTATTTTGATATAACTGCACATTTACTTACTTCTCCTAATCTGGGGAGAGCCATATTTGCGAAATATCCCAGCAATACGGCAAAAAAAGTGTTTATAAATCCTGCACTGCCTCCGTAAGATTTTATCAGCATCTGCCAGCGAATTGTGCGACTGATATTACTTAATAAAACAAATAAAGTAAAAGGGAGAAACCACCAGTAATTTATTCTTTTTAATTCAATTAAAACCAAATTAAAATCAAAATCTCTGTAAACCAACATAAACAGTACTACCCCTACTCCCAGAAATAATAATACTTTAATTATATTTTTAAGATGCTTTAACAATATATTTGTGTATTTTGATACAAAGATAATATTTTGTTTTTGTTATGATGTTTTAGCCCCCAAAATATTTATATTAAAAAGAAAAAGTATAATAAAAAATAAATTATAATCATATAATAATTCCTCCGCCTATAAGATCGGCATTTTCGTAAAATACGGCAGATTGTCCCGGGGTAACGGCAGAAACAGAATTATCAAAAATTACATGAATTTTATTGTCTTTTTGTTTGATTTTACAATTTTCGCCTTTGTTATTATAACGGATTTTACAGGTAGCTCGTATTTCTTTGTCAATTGTTTCGTATTTCATCAGGTTTATATTATCCACCCAAATTTCTTTTTTATTTAATTCATTTTTTTCGCCTAAAATAATTTCATTCTTTGTTTTATCAATTGCACATACATAAACAGGAAATCCCATGGCAACATTTAATCCTTTTCTTTGCCCTATAGTATAGAAAGGATATCCTTTATGTTTGCCGATAATTTTTCCCGAACTGTCCCTGATATTTCCTTCTCCTATTATTTCATCAATATTTTTTATGCGACTTTTTAAAAAATCGCGGTAATTATCATTTGGGATAAAACAAATTTCCTGACTTTCTTTTTTATCTGCAATTTTATCGTAATTATTTTTTTTTGCAATATTTCTGACTTCCTTTTTAGTTAGTTCTCCAAGCGGAAAAATAGTTCTTGCAAGATTTTCCTGACTCAATGACCATAAAAAATACGATTGGTCTTTTGTTTTGTCAACTCCTTCTCGGATATAATACCGGTTATTTTCATAAGCAATTTGAGCATAATGTCCTGTAGCAAAATATCTGCAGTTAAGTTTATCTGCCTGTTCTATCATTTTTTGCCATTTTATAAGCTGATTGCAAATAACACAAGGATTTGGAGTTTTTGCATTTAAATATTCATCAATAAAATTTTGTATAACGGTTTTTTCAAAATAATCTCTTATATCAAATATCTCATGTTTAAATCCGAGTTCTTCGGCAAGTTTTTTTGCCTGAAAAATAGAATCAACATTACAACATCCTGTTTCTTTTTCCATACATGCATTTAAGTCGGAATCATAAGCACGGAAAGTCATCCCGTGGATATTATAATTCTGGTTTTTAAGAAGAATTGCGGCAACCGAACTGTCGGTACCTCCGCTCATTGCAAGTAAGACTTTTTCCATTATTTATTATTCTTTTGCCTTTTTTTGCTCTTGTTCGTAGGGGTCAGGTCGGTCTATAAAGAATTCATAAGGATTATCAAAATAATCATGCGGGTCTCTGAATTTATCCTGATTTTCTTTTGCCCATTCGCTTCTTTCGTACCATTCCTGCATAAGTTCCTGAGAATTTTCGGGACGACCGTCAATATAATTTACCGTATCACTAATTTCTCCTTTAGTGTATTTAAACCACTCTCCGACTCTTTTACCATATTCATAATAACCTTGTTCCTGAATAAATCCGTCGCTGGTAAAATAAGTGTACAGACCGTGCTTTAATCCGTTTATATATTTGCCCTCTTCCATTTTAAGACCGTTGTTGAAATATTTAACATAGTCTCCGTCTAGTTTTGCGTTTTTATAATTACAATCAAGCAATTTGACATTAGTTCCCGGATAGTACATTGTTACCTCTCCGTCAGCCTTACCATTTTTATAATTTATTATTTGCAATAAACTTCCTTCGGTATAATACAATTTCCATAAACCTGTTCTTTCCCTGTCGGAATTGTATGCTCCCCGGGCTGCTTTGTGTCCGCTTTCCCAAAACATTTCCACCGTAGAACTTCCGTCATCATTATAATTTAAAACGGATTTTTTCCTGCCATTAGAATGATAATGAATAAAAGTTCCCTGAGGGATATCATCAATAAAAAATCCTTCGTACCTGATTTGACCGTTACTGTAGTGGTCAATCCATTTCCCTTGTTTATTTCCTTGAATATCAAGATAGTTTATTATGGTATCATTTTTAGTTTCTCCGGTTTCTTGTGCCAATAAAAAAAACGGAAAAATAATTGCCAGTAAGATTAGTATGTTTTTTTTCATCATCATTAAAATGTTTTAATTTATAACTTTTCGGTTTATATATTTATTGTTTAAAAATTACCTCTGAATCCTACCACAATATTTCTGCCAAAAGCAGGGACACCGGACGAGTAGGTTCTGTATAATACATTTGTAATATTTTCAATTCCGATATTAAGTCCTACTTGTTCTGATAATTGATACGACATATTAAAATTAATTGTATACCATGCAGGACTGTACAAACCGTCAGGATTAAATTGTTCTTCTTTTGGCAATAAAGACTGACCGTAGGCATAATCAAAATCTCTTGCATATATATGGTTTTTTCCATGTTCTTCAGGACTAAGTTTTTCGGCAGAAATTTTTCCGTTATATACTGTATATATGTCTAGTTTGAATCTTTCTGCTTTTAATATTAAATGAGTTGACCCGAATATTGGGGTTACATGCCTCATCGGATTGTTATTATTATCGTATCCGTCCATCCATGTAATATTTGATTTAAAAGAAATAAAATCATTTAAATCCACTTTAATTCCTGCACTTGCTCCATAAATTACTGCGTAATCATTATTTACAATTGCCTGGACTTTACTCATGCTACCGTCATACATAATAGAATCCTTGTCGTTAAAAATAAAATCTTCTCTTACCATTATATTTTTTAAATATGAATAGAAACCTGTTGCATGGAACTCCAGTTTATCATTAATTCTTTGTATTATTCCCAAATCGGCACTGTAAATATATTCGGGTTTTAAATTTTTATTGGGTACGACAACCGCACCGGGTTCACTGTCAAAAACTTTTGCCAAATCATCCACATTCGGAGCTCTGAATCCCGAAGATAAATTAAAATTAATATTAAATCTGCTGTTGTATTTATATATACCTCCAATACTCGCTGTCGGAGCTCCTGTATTAAGTTTAATATTTTCAAAAGGGAAATCATATAAATTACTGTCAAATTCGGTATCAATAAATGTATATGAATATCGCAAACCTCCGTTTAAAACAATCTTGTTATTAAGATAGTACTTATAACTTAAATATGCTGCAACCGAATTTAAAGTTGAATAGTCGGGATAGCGTGTGGGAATTGTATCCTGATTTTGAGTTATTATATTTTCTCTGTATGCACTGCTTGAAACATTATTATGCACAAGTTCCAGTCCATAATTGAAATTATGTTTATCTGAAAAAACTTTAAAGAAATCAAAATTTCCTGTAATTGCATTTACATTTTCAAAACGACGCGAAATATAATCGTTTTTATAATTCCGGTTATGGCGGCTTTCTTCGTATTTCTGATAAGCGATGTTAAGATTTAATTCATCAAAATATTTATTTTGGTTGGTATATTTCATTTGCAGATTATTTAACATCCACTTTTGGGGTCCGTAATACCATTCCGCAAATCTGAGAACATTATTTCTGTACTCGTTTAGTCTGTCAAAACGTGGAATATCTGATGTTTGTGAATAATGAAAACCGTAAGTAAATTCAAGGCTGTCTGTAATTTTATATCTTAATTTTTGCATAATATTAAAAAAACTATATGCAGTTCCTCTCATTACATTCCTTTCAGTATGTCTTATAATTGTATCTTTATCTCCCCATCTTTCGATGGTATGTCGTCTTAAATAATTTGAGTCGGTAATATGTGTACGACCAGAAATCAAATCATTATAACTGCTGTAGCTAAATGAAGTTAATGAGGCAATGTTTTCTTTTGAAATACTGATATCCGCTGCACCGGTTTTTTCAAAATTAGCAGATGAAAACCTTGCTAATGTATTGGCGGAAACTTCGGCAGGACCATCGGAAAATTCAGGAGTTTTTGTATTAAAACTAAATACTCCGCCAATAGCATCACTTCCGTACATTACCGAGCCTGGTCCGTGAATTACTTCTACGCTCTCTATACTGTTTGCATCAAGAGATATTACATTATGTAAATTTCCGTGCCGGTATATTGCATTATTCATACGCACACCGTCAACAACGAGCAAAACTCTGTTCGAGCCAAATCCTCTGAGCATAGGACTTCCTCCACCCATCTGACTTTTCTGAACAAAAACTTCCCTTGATACACCCAGCATGTCCGCACTGGTTTGAGGTTGATATATTTCAATTTCTTTAGGATTTATGATAGAAATCTTATACGGTATGTTATGTTTACTCTCCTCCCTTCTTGATGCGGATATTACCATTTCATCAAGTTGTATAATTGCAGGCATAAGATAAACTTTGAAATCATTTTTCTCTAATGTTTCAAAATCTATAATAATGTTGGTATAAGAAGTATGTAAAATATGTAAAGTGTCATTTTTAATAAAAATATCAAGATTTGCATAACCCTTACTATTAGTCTGAACCGATAAACTTTCATCCGAATTTACTATAACGGCATTAGGAACAGGACTATAACTAAGCTTGTCCATAATTTTAACGGTCTGACCAAACATTGATAATCCCGATAAACAAAATAAAAGACTTAATATATTTCTTAAAGAATACATCAATTATATTTTTTTGCAATATTACAAAAGTTTTACAGGATTTAAAAATGGATTCCATAAAAAACAGTTTCTTTTATGGGCAGTTTGACGAATAATACCGATATGAATTATTTAATAGTCTAATCATCGCTATGCTTGATAAGACTAAAAATAATTATCTATCGGCATTAACCACTGTAGAAATAATAATACGTCCTCCTTTGTCGGACTAATTATTATTTCACATTGGTATAATTTGTATTATTTATGTAAATTTTAAAACCGCCGGGAACATTAGATTTTGGCGGTTTTATTATTATGATTTAATTATCTAATTATCAGTTTTTTAGTAAAAGTCTTATAATTATTTTTGTATCTGATAAAGTAGGTTCCGTTTGCATAATCCGAAATATCTATTTCTGTAATTTCATTGTCATTATTAAAAGTTTGAAGAACTCTGCCTGTGATATCCAGTATCTCAAAACTTTTAAAATCAGAAATGTTTACATTCAGGATTGTTGAGGCGGGATTTGGATAGAAATAAAAATCATAGTCAGATTTTACATCTGTAATTTTAGTAATATCATCAAAAACCGCTGTAAGAATCATATTTTCTTCCGGCATTATATATTCGAAATCTAATAATTCCGAAATTATTAAATCATACTTATCAATCCAGTGCAAAAACCCAAAGCCTTCTTCGGCAGATGCTGTAAGTAACACATGCTCTTCGAATTCATAAAAACCTTCACCTGTAACCGTTGCTGCACCTTCAGGTGAAACTTCAAGAGATAGTTCGTAAAAAACACTTTCACCTCGTGTCGTAAATATCCACATATCTGACCAGTCTGAATAAATATTTGTTCCGTTTTTTGCTCTTACTTTCCAAAAATATTCGGATAAATATTCAAGTTCATCTAAATCGACGTTATTATTATGTGTTTCAATTATTAATGACTCGTTTAAATCAGGACTATCTCCGAATATATATTCGTAAGATGTTGCATTAGTTGACTCTTGCCACACTAACTGAGTTTGAATATCAATATTTTCTGCATTATTGGCAGGGGATACCAAAACCGGAATATTCGGTATGTCTATTGTTTGGGAACCTGTGCTAAACGAACGGGTTGTCCATGAACATGTATCTACGGTATTAACAGCTCTTACACGCCAAAAATAAACCGTATTTTCGGATAATTCGCCGGTACTGTATCTGGTATCCGAGTTTGAACTTGATGAATTTATATATTCATTTTCAATTGTTACCAAGGCATCGGAATTAAACAACGAGATAGTATCAAGCTCCATTTGATAAGCAGATACACCCACATGAGCATTCCAATAAAGAGTAATGCCATCTGTATTGACATTTAACAAACCGTCTGAAGGACTTGACAATGTAACATAATCACGTGTTATAAAACTACGGGTTGTCCATACTGATGAGTCAACCTCATTTCTTGCACGAACACGCCAATAGTAAGTTTT
>SLSH01000125.1 GCA_007130555.1 Bacteroidales bacterium | reverse complement strand
TTCAAGCATAAAGACCGCTGAAAAAAAATAATATTATTAGAATAAACGAATATTAAAATTCATTATTCATTATTCGATTGTTCAAATGTTCATTATTCAATAAAATAGGGCTTTACCAATAGAAAAATTGCAGAAATTTAACATCATTTAGTGAAGAATAAACGAATATTAAAATTCATCATTCATCATTCGATTGTTCAAATGTTCATTATTCAATAAAATAGGTCTTTGCCAATAGAAAAATTGAAGAAATTAAACATCATTTAGTGACTCATTTTTATTTTGCATATAACCGGTAGTTTTTTAAATTTCACAACTAAAAAAAACAAAGCTCTTATATTATTTCCAAATTTATTATTAACTTGCAGTCAGTTTTATAAATAAATGAAAAAAATATGCAGCCATATCTGAAACTTATACGCTGGAAAAACCTGATAATCATTCTGGGAACAATGCTTATAATGAGATATTTTGTGTTAATTCCCATACTGCAGAATTACGGGTTAGATTATTATTTTGCGGACACAGGCTTTATATTTTTATGTCTTTCTGCATTATTAATTGCTGCCGGAGGTAATGTAATTAATGATTATTTTGACAGAAAAACCGACTATATAAATCGCCCTGATAGCGTTATTGTAGGATTTAGCGTAAAACGTAGAATAGTAATTGCAATTCATCTGATATTAAGCATATTCGGAGTAATCGCGGGATTTATTGCTTCATACTATGCAGGCTCTCTGAAATACGGACTGTTTTTTATTTTGATATTTTATGTTTTATGGAAATACTCTACTTATCTGAAAAAAACGGTTTTTTTTGGGAATTTTACAGTAGCACTGATGATAGCACTTATCCCCGCAATCGTTGGAATATCAGAATGCCTTGCAATTAAAAACACAATAGGCGAGTTAAGTGTTGCCGAATTAAAATCCGTAAAAATTTCAACTAGTTTTCTACTGGGTTTCGCCGTATTTGCATTTATTTATAATTTTATCCGCGAAATTGTTAAAGACATGGAAGATATCGAAGGAGACCTGAAAACCGGAGTAAAAAGCATTGCCGTTAAACTGGGAATAAAAAACAGCAATTATCTGGTAGCTGTCCTTTGTATTATTGCCGCATCTTCTGTTGCCGTTGCATATCATATTTATGTGTCAAAACTGTCATTTATAAAAAATGATATATTCAGTACTCTGTATGTATGGTGTTTAATAATTGTCCCAAGTATTTTTCTTGCAATCAAAAGTTTATTATCATCAAAAAAACAACATTATACATATATGAGTAAATTACTTAAGATAATTATGATATTCGGAATAATGTACAGTTTTATCATAAGTTTTATGATTTATGGAAACTCTTAGAAAAAAATACGAATACCACAAAATAATCCTGGCATCGGCAAGCATCAGAAGACAGGATTTATTAAAAAGTTTGGGATTAGATTTTGAAGTAATTATTCCCGATACTTGTAATGAAAAGTACCCTAAAAATCTTAAATCTAACGAAATTGCCAAATATCTTGCAAAACAGAAATCGGAAAATTTCAGAATTTTAAAAGAAAATGAAATTCTGATTACTGCCGATACGATTGTATGGTTAGACGATAAAGTTTTGGATAAACCTGCGGATTATTCCGAAGCATACCAGATTTTAAAATTTTTAAGCGGAAAATCTCATGAAGTTATTACTGGAGTTTGTATCAGTTCGATTGATAAATGTATCGTTTTTGATTCCGTTACAAATGTAAAATTTAGCAATTTAAGTGATGAGGAAATAAAATATTATGTTAAAAATTATAAACCCTATGACAAAGCAGGTGCTTACGGAATTCAGGAATGGCTCGGACTTGCAGGCATAGAATATATCAACGGATGCTTCTATAATGTCGTGGGGCTACCCGTACAAAAACTATACAGGGAATTATGTGATTTTTAGATAACTTCTTGTAATTCATTGCTTGTTGTTCAGTAATTCCCCAATATTTGTAAGTATCTGCCATATTTTTTTAATATTTCGGTACTCTGTCCCTTTGTATTATTAGTTAGTTTATTGTTTTTACAAATATTACGGTGCTCTGCACCTGCTCTTAATAAATTAAGAGTTTCTACAAAAAAGACAAAGTTAAAAATATAATGAAAACTATAAATATTATTTTAATTTTTAATTCAATACAAAAGCCAAATCTTACCACAGGGGCGGTAGCCCCGCAATATTTGTAAACCAAAGTATCTTCTTAAAAACTAAGGTACAGCGTACCGTGATATTATTATAAAATGAATAACGAACAAAGATTAACGATTTATGATTTAAGAAGTATTGCATATTATACTAAACCGCTAACAAGATGAACGAAGTAAAATCTTGTAGCAGGTTTAGTAAATGCCGACAGACTATCAAGTCGGTATTCGTAATAAAATCAACAATCGTTATTCGTAATTCCTTGTTCATTATTCAAAAAGATAATCCGTGTTAGAACACCAAAACACAGAATTCGCACTAAAGCTAAGTATTTGATTTAGTGATATTTAGTGATTTTGTGATTCTGTGGCAGAAAGAATGTTGAAATTTAGTCGGACAATAATGATTGCTTTTAAAAAGTGTCTTTATCATAAAAAAAATAATATCTTTGACTCTGATTAGTTACAAATTATTTAATTTTACATTTTTAATAAACAGCAGAAATGCCAAAATATTTAGCACTGGATATA
>SLSH01000131.1 GCA_007130555.1 Bacteroidales bacterium | reverse complement strand
TCGGAGAGAAACCAAAATCCTGAAATGCCGGCCTGTTGCAGTGATCATCACGATTGGAGGGAAGCATGCATTTGCACGGAGGATGATGACCTCTATTTCGCCGGGCATGGCATTGGACAATGCAGTGATGCCAAAGATTTAATTGCAAAAACTACTGTAAAAGGCTTCAGAATTCTAATCGAGGTTTGCGAAAAACATCCCAGCCCCCTTACCTGTGTGGAACCCAAGGCATACATAGGACGAATACGGAATTTGAAGAAGGGGGTTTACCTGGTCGTTGTAAAAACAAAGGACCACTTGTTGGGACGCCGAATGGTTTTTATCAATAAAGAATCCTCGAAAAAACCTTGGGTGAATTTCGAAAGGTTTCATACGGAAAGAGGCCCTCATAGAATGGGACCGATACGTCTCTGCAATTGAGAAAGCAAAGAAAGGGGAGAAAATCCAATGAAGGGTGAGTTGTTTATAGCCTGTTTGTTTTTTTCGGGGCTTTTGTTGTGCGGAGGGTGCAAAGAAAAGGGAGTATCGGCCGAGGATCCGTTTGCTTACTACGAGCCTGACCCGGATATTTACGGAAAACCACCCGATCCCGCCAATGTCACGACGGACGCTTCCGGAGTTTATTACGCGGTCAACCAGGCGATTGTAATGATGGAGGAGGGTTCTTCTCGTGAAGAAGTAGAGCAAATTGCATACGCTATGGGAGGGGATATCATCGGTCAAATTCCACCTCTGAACATCTACCAGATTGAGATTCCGGTCGACGACATGAACGAATTGAAATCAACGATAGAAAATATTTTGCTGGAACCCAAGGTGGAGGCCGCCTCACCGAATATTGGTATGGAAGTGGAGGGAAATTCTTTATGTCCGCCGAAAAACGACAATAACGAAAATATAGAAGGGTTCCAACGCTGCTTCTATTCCGACGTGGAATATTATCCTTTTCTGACCGTTTTTGAGCATATCCGCCCTTACCTGACCTTGGGTGATGTCAAGGTTGCGGTCATAGACACCGGGCTTGAAATAGCTTCGGGAGAATTCGAACAAACACCGGTTCTGAACCTGATAGACAAGAATGCTCCATTGACTGACCCCTATAGGGAGCCGCATGGAACTTTTGTTTCAGGAATCATTGCAGCCGACGACAACGGCATCAGAACGAACGGACTAGCGTCAAGATTTCTTCAGGATCGGCTTTTGCTTATGGTGGGTGGCGGAGAGTGGATCACAGAAGAAGGATTGCTTGAGGACCCTCCTCTATGGCTGAATGATGTTATTCGAAGCGCTATGAACGCGACACTGGCCGGGGCTGATATTGTGAATTTGAGTATTGGTGTACCGGTTGGAGCATTCGGTCGGTTTTTCTTCGTTTCAATCAGGGATCTTTGGGAAAAGCTTTTCTCATCCACCCCGAACGTACTTTATGTAGTCTCTTCACCAAATCGTAAAAAATTACCCTTCGAGTTGAATTATTACAACAGGCCGCCCGCGGGAAGTTTGGCCCCGAACGTTATTACGGTCGGCGGAACCGCAAGATGCAGGCCGGACAGACTGTCTGTAGAGTACTCAGGCAGGGGACCCCTCATAGATATTGTGGCACCCGCGGAAAACGTTCCGGTGGTGAAAGTTCGCAATGTGGATGATGTTCGAAAAGGAGGATCCTCCTATGCTACACCTCAGGTTACTTCTCTTGCAGCAATACTGAAGTCTTTGGATCCTGGGATTTCTCCTGCAATGATAAAGGACTACCTGACAACAAATGCTTTTCCCGCTTTCGACGAGCAAGGCAGAGGGTATCCAAGATTGAACTTCTATATGCCCGTTGCACAGCTTCTTTTGGATTTGAACCCTGGAAGGGAGATTTTGGATGTATTGGTGGATCAGGGGTACCCGGACACGTATCAGTTAAACGTCGGAGTGTTGGTTTATCGACTTTGCGGCGGGCTTTACTACAGTGTAGAGGGATATGGAAATCATATTTACACTGCAAAAGAGATGACTGAAGAAAACATTGTGGGAACAATAAACAGCGACTCGTTCAATATTTCTGCAGCCGCTTGGGATGCACATCTCAGCTTGGCGTGCAATGAATGTGCTTTTGAAACGGAAAAGGCCTTTCCAATTATTCGTGATGGGACAAACATCCCTGGAGCTGCTTCACTGTATTATCATTATCTGCCGGGTTCGGAAAAAGGAGCAGCCGTTGGTTTTGGCATTAATGGAGAGATGACAGTTCGTTCATGCCGGATTGTTGAGAGGAATCCCATGACGCAAAATCCATTTCAAGTGATGGTAAGCGGAGATTTTCAAGGTGTAATAGAGGTCGGAGACATTTATTCAGAGGAAGAGGGTATGACGGAAAGTGGTGTACACGGGGTTTTTGATATTTTGATGATGAATTTGGCATTCAGTGAAAACGATCCGTTTCACAGTTATATTGAGGAGGTTTGTGAGAAAGAGGGTTGACGCGGGTTCTTGGCATGGCTGTATCAGTTGTAACAAGGGCGAAAGTGGATTTTGAAACGGTGTAGATTTTTGGAGATCACATGATGGAAAAGTTTATTTGTTTTTCCATGATATGCGCGTGTTCCTTCGTATTTCCGGCAGGCGGTTGCAAAAAAGAAACCGACAACCGGTTAAGAACAAGGTTGGCGCCCTCGGAGAGAAACCAAAATCCTGAAATGCCGGCCTGTTGCAGTGATCATCACGATTGGAGGGA
>SLSH01000391.1 GCA_007130555.1 Bacteroidales bacterium | reverse complement strand
TTTTATAAATTTTTAATCATAAATTATTATACATTACAAATTTAACATTTTTTTTCTAAAAAAGTTGAGAATAATAAAAAAATCAGTAATAATATACTAAGAACTGTATTTTTAAAGCGAATTTAAATATTGTATTTATAAGACTATAATTTTTAGAATGGTTGATTTTCATCATTATCATCATTTAAAAAGTCTTCATTTATCGGGATGTCGCTATTTGTTTCGGTATCTGAGTTAATCTTTGATTTTAACTTAACTCCGTTTCCATTCTCAATATCAGGTATTGCAGAGTTCATATCCATAAATTTTGCATAATTATCTTTAAATTTAAGCCATGCGCTTCCTGTTTTGCCATTACGATGTTTTGCAATAATTATTTCTGCCATTCCTTTTACGGATTTTCCTTCATTGTCTTCGTCAATTCCGTAATATTCGGGACGGTGAATAAAAAATACCATATCTGCGTCTTGTTCGATTGCTCCTGATTCTCTTAAGTCCGACAATTGCGGTCTTTTATCTCCCCCTCTTGTTTCTACCGACCTGTTTAATTGAGATAAAGCAATAACAGGAATATTTAATTCTTTTGCAATCGCTTTTAATGAACGGGAAATTATACTTACTTCCTGTTCTCGGTTGCCTTTTAAATCTATTCCGGCTGTCATAAGTTGCAGATAATCAATAACAATAGCCTTAATTCCGTGAGTTCTTACTAATCTTCTGCATTTTGCCCTGAGTTCAAAAATAGATATTGCCGGCGTATCATCAATAAACAGCGGAGCTTTAGAAAGATTTTCAATTTTTGATTCCAACTGTGTCCACTCGTAATCTTTTAATGAACCTCTGCGAATTTTATCTCCGTCTAATTCAGATTCGGAAGATATAAGTCTTCGTACAAGCTGTAAAGAATTCATTTCAAGAGAGAAAACAGCAATGGGAATATTATGGTCAACTGCTATATTTCTGGAAATCGAAAGAACAAAAGCAGTTTTACCCATAGATGGTCGTGCCGCAATAATAATTAAATCGGAAGCTTGCCATCCTGCAGTATATCTGTCAATATCCGTAAATCCGCTGGGAACACCAATAAGTTTATCCTGATTTTTTGATGCTTCGGTAATTATATCTATTGTTTCACTGACAAGATTATCAATTTTTCGGGTTTCTCTTTTTATATATCCTTCGGAAATATTAAAAATCTCAGTTTCTGCAAAATTTATTAAATCCTCAATATCTTCACTTTCGTCAAAAGATCTTCTTTGTATTTCTCCGGAAGATGTTATTAATTCACGCTGAATATATTTTTGATGAACCAGTCTTGCATGATATTCCAAATGAGATGATGTGGCAACCCTGTCGGTTAGTTCGGATAAATAAACTTCGCCTCCGATTTCCTCCAGTTTCTTTCTGCTTCGCAATTCATTTGCCACAGTCATAATATCTATAGGCTGGTTATTTACTCCGAGAGTCCTTATAGCATCGAATATTTCCCTGTGAATGGGCTTATAAAAACTTTCGGGCTTTAAAATATCCATAATCATGAATATTGCATCAGACTGAATTAATAATGCTCCCAAAACAGCAACTTCCAACTCAATTGCCTGAGGAGGCATCTTGCCTAATATATCATCATAATTATCCATAGATTTGGATTTCATGTAATTAGATTTCCTATCAGAAGTTTTCATCATTTTTTTAATTTTTCTCAAAACTAAAATTTAATGTCTCATTAATAAAAAAAAACTAAAATTAGATATTAAAAAGTTATGAATTTAAGCGGTTAATAAAAATATTTTACTTATATAATTGATATATAATTATTTTGAAAAAAAATGATATAATTTTAAGAAAATTATAAACAATTTTCGGATTATAAATGATGAAATTTTTGAGATAAATAATATTTTTGATTTTATTATTTCAATAACAAGGAGTATATTTACAATCAAAAAATAAATTATGATACAAATCAAAAATATTCATAAATCTTTTGGCAGTTTAAAAGTTTTAAAGGGAGTTAATCTAAAAGTAAATAAATCTGAAATTATTTCAATTGTAGGAAGTAGCGGAGCAGGTAAAACTACATTATTGCAGATTGTCGGGACATTGCTGAAATCAGATGAGGGAGAAGTGATATTTAATGATATTAATATAAAAGATTTGAATGATGCTCAGTTGTCTGAATTCAGAAACAGAGAGATAGGTTTTGTTTTTCAGTTTCATCATTTATTGCCTGAATTTACGGCATTAGAAAATGTTTGTATTCCTGCTTTAATCGGGAAAAAGCCTAAGAAAGAAACTGAAAAAAAAGCTCTTGAATTATTGGAACTTTTAAGTATCGGCGAACGTCAGGCTCATAAGCCCAATGAACTGTCGGGAGGAGAAAAGCAGCGTGTCGCCATAGCAAGAGCATTGATAAACGAACCGTCAGTAGTTTTGGCAGACGAACCTTCGGGAAATCTGGACTCAAAAAATTCCGAAGAATTATATAAAATATTTTTCGAACTCAGAGAAAGAATTAAACAAACTTTTGTAATTGTTACTCACAACGATTTTTATGCAAAAACTGCCGATAAAATGTTTACTATTAAAGATGGGGTGATAATATGATGATTCTAAAGTTTCGCATTTACTTTCAATTTATTAATGTTCATGTCCTACGGACAAGTTGAAATAATTTTATAAAAAACCATTAGCCCGTTAGGGCTTCAACATTAATAAAAAGCC
>SLSH01000020.1 GCA_007130555.1 Bacteroidales bacterium | reverse complement strand
TACATCCGACCATGGAATGTGTCAAATCTACCCCGAACGATACATTGATATCTCAAAATATATTGATATAAATTGGATTGAACGTCGGCATGGGTCAAATCCCGTTTATTTTATTAAACCTAAACCGAAATATGCAGACACTATATATACTTTACTTTCTTCAGTAGAAAATATCCGAATCTGGAAAAATGAGAATCTTCCTCCCCGGTTAAATTTTGGCACACATCCCAGAACTCTTGATATAACTATTGCTGCCGACAGCAGTTGGAGCATAGGATTTGGCAAACCGAATAAACGCTATCTGGGTGCTCACGGATATGACAATAAAAATAAAGATATGCATACTGTTTTTTATGCAATAGGTCCCGATTTCAAAAACGGATATACCCATTCCGAGTTTGAAGTTATTGATATTTATCCTCTGCTAGCTTATTTACTTAATATTGAAATTCCCGAAGTTGACGGTAAAATTGAAAGAGTTGAAGATATGTTGGATAAAAGATAAAAACGGAAGTGTCATGATTTTTTGCGTAATCGAGGTTTAATAAAAATTCATTATTCACATCGCTTTATTGAAAACTTTTCTTAAACAATAATCATCTAAATATTTTTTAAGTAATTTTGCAATTAGATTTAGAGACTTTTTATTTTTTTATAAAATTAACTAAAAATTAAGTTGTATGAATACAAACGCTATGATTAATCGAATTAAAAAAATTATTATTTCACCAGCTACAGAGTGGGATAAAATAAAAGATGAAGTTACTGTCAATCAGGATCTTATTCTTAAGTATGTTCTTCCACTTACTATTTTATCAGGGATTGCTACGTTTATTAAATATGCTTTTTTCGGAATAAAAACGCCATTTTTGGGAACAATTACATTTCCAATAGGAACTTCGATAGTTCAGGGTATAATTTCAACATTAGCACCTATATTAGGCGTTATTATTGCCGCATTTATAATAAATATGCTGGCAGAATCATTTAATTCAAAAAAAGACTTAAACAGGGCATTTAAGCTGGTAGTGTATTCATTCACTCCCGCTCTTGTTGCAGGTATTATATCAAGCATCTCCTTCTATCTCTCATGGATTGTAATTTTTGGATTATATGGAATATACCTTTTATGGATAGGTATTGACAAAATGATGGAAACGCCTGAAGATAAAAAACTCATATATATTATAGTATCTATTTTGGTTATTATAGTGACTGTAATTATTGTCAGTATTATTTTGGGAACTATTTTTACATTTTTAGGATTAAGTGCATCTGCTGTTTCCGGTATCAGATAATAAAATCTTTTATTTTTTCTCAAAAAAATCCGGTGATATAGCGATTATTTTATCAATCCATTCTCTTTTTTCGCTGTTAAATCGTTTCATATTAACAGAATCTACCGGGTCTGCAGGAGGGGGTTCAAATTTAAGCGGGTCTATTTTTTGTCCGTTTTCATGAATTTCATAATGTAAATGAGGTCCTGTTGACCAGCCGGTACTTCCCACATAACCGATTATATCTCCCTGATTTACATGGTTTCCTACATGATATTTTCCGAATCTTGAAAAATGCATATAAACAGTTGAATAGACGCTGTTATGTCTGATTTTTATATAATATCCCGGACCTACTCCATAAGCTCTGGTTACAATTACTCCGTCTGATGCGGCATATACGGGAGTTCCTGTCGGGGCGGCAAAGTCAACCGCAAGATGAGCTCTCGGTCTCCTGTGAACAGGATGCATTCTGGCATGAGAATATCTTGAACTCACTCTCGTATATTGCAAAGGAGCTTTCATAAAAGTTTTACGGGTATTATTTCCGAGAGTATCAAAATATCCCGTTTCACCGTTTTGTTCGAATGGAATTGCCCATAATTCCTTTCCGTGATGAAAGAATAATCCTGCTTTAATATCTCCTATTCCAATGCTATTGTCTTCTACATAATACTCATCATAAATAACTTTAAAAGCATCTCCTTTTTTCAGTGCATAAAAATCAACTGTCCATGCAAAGACCTGGGACATTGCAATTGCGAGTGCCCATGGTAATTCTTCCTTAACTATGGCATTCCATAAAGAAGACTCGATAATTCCCGAGGCACTTCTTGTTATTGTATCAACATGTTTTCTGTGTCTTTCAATTATAATCGTATCATAATTCGTAAAATCATATACCGTATAAAATACTGTTCCGTTTTCGTAAACAAAATAATCCATTCTTGGAATAGAGTCTGTAATTGTATCCGTAAAAACGGCATAAGGTCTGCCAATATTTATACGTGTAACATTTAAAGTATCCGAGGGCATCCTTGAAATTTTATCAACCTGATAAGCTGTAATACCATGCCTTTGAAGTATCCCCCCCAAAGTTTCTCCTCTTGATACGGTTCCAAATTCAATTCTATAAGATTCTATAGGAATACCGTATTTTGTTTCGATTTCAATTTCGGGTTCTGTTGTTTCTATTTCAATATACAACACTTCTTCTGTAGCAGTACGGATATTATGAAATATTACTGCAATTACAGTTAGAATACAAATTAATACGAATATCAGATCTCTGAGTTTTGACGACATTTTATAAAATTATTTAATCTGCAAATATATAATAATGAATTATTTTATCACAATATTTATAATTTTTCCCGACACAAATATTACTTTAACAAGTTGTTTCCCCTCCAACCATTTTTGCGAATTTTCATCCGACAGAATGATTTTTTCAGCCTCATCTTTAGAAATATCAACAGGTAATTCAAGTTTAAATCTCATTTTACCGTTAAACGAAACAGGATAAGTTATTTTATTTTCTTTCAGATATTTTTCGTTGTATTCGGGCCAACCTTGTTTTGTAACGCTTTCTTTATGTCCCAGCAATGACCATAATTCTTCGGCAAAATGAGGAGCATAAGGAGAAATTAAAATACTTAATATTTCTAAAATTTCGCGTTTATTACAATTTCCGATATCATTCAGACAAATCATTAAATTACTTACGCCTGTATTAAAAGAAAATCTCTCAATGTCTTCGGTAATTTTTTTAATTGCCGAGTGCACAATTTTAAGTTCTTTTTCGTTTGGTTTTTCGTCGCTTACGACAAATTTTCCTTTTTCATCATGGAAAATTCTCCGGAATTTACGCAAAAATCTAAAAACTCCTTCAATCCCGTGTGTATCCCATGGTTTTGCATGTTCTATGGGACCTAGAAACATTTCATACATCCTTAATGTGTCGGCTCCGTATTTTTCAACCAGGTCATCAGGATTAACAACATTATGTAATGATTTTGACATTTTTTCAACTTCCCATCCGCAAATATATGTTCCGTCATCTTCCAGTATAAATTTCGCATTACTATACTCGGGGCTTTGTTTCTTAAATTTTTCAATATCAAGAATATCATTTTCAACTATATTCACATCCACATGAATTTTTTGAGTATCATATTTATCTTTCTGATTATAAGAAACAAACTTATCAGATTTTTTGATTCTATATACAAAATTTGACCTTCCCTGTATCATTCCCTGATTTATAAGTTTCTGAAAAGGTTCATCTTTTGGTATAAGGTCTAGGTCGTAAAGGAATTTATTCCAGAATCTTGCATAAATCAGGTGTCCTGTTGCATGCTCTCTTCCTCCGATATATAAGTCCACATTTTCCCAATAGTAAGCGGCTCTGTCGGAACAAAGTTCGTATTGATTATGCGGGTCTAAATATCTCAAATAATAAGCTGAAGAACCTGCAAATCCAGGCATTGTTGTAGTTTCAAGCGGATAATTATCAAATGTTTCCCAGTTTTTTGCTCTTGACAGAGGTGGTTTGCCGTCTGAAGTGGGATTAAAATTATCAATTTCGGGCAATACCAAAGGAAGTTCTTCTATGCTTAATGCCTTGGGAATACCGTTCTTATAATATATCGGAAATGGTTCTCCCCAATAACGTTGACGACTAAAAATTGCATCCCTCAGGCGATAATTAATTTTACGTTTTCCGATTTTAAGTTCTTCAATTTTTTCTATGGTTTTTTCTATAGCCTGATTTATATCCATGCCGTTGATAAAGTCGGAATTTATCATAACTCCGTCTTTTGTATCAAAAGAATTTTCCCATTGCTCAACAGGGATAATTTCCTCCCCGTGTTTTTTAATAACCGGAATAATCGGCAGATTAAAATGTCTTGCAAAAACAAAATCCCTGCTGTCGTGAGCAGGCACAGCCATTACTGCTCCTGTTCCGTAACCTATTAATACATAATCGGCAATATATATCGGAATTTTTTTATTTGTAAAAGGATTAATGGCATAAGAGCCGGTTTCTTGTCCCGTAATTTTTTTCTCTGACATTCTTTCAACATCGGAACGATTTTTTGCCAGGCTTATATATTTTTTGACCTTTTCCTTATTTTCTTTTGTTGCTAATTTAATCGCCAACTCATGTTCGGGTGCCAATACCATAAAACTTGCACCATAAATTGTATCGGAACGGGTTGTAAAAACTTCTATTGTTTCATCGCCTTTTTCTGTTTTAAAAAAGATTGAAACTCCTTCGCTTCGTCCTATCCAGTTTGTTTGTATTTCTTTAATCGGTTGAGGCCAGTCAATTTTTTCGAGTCCGTCTAAAAGCCGTTGAGCATAAGCAGTAATTCTTAACGACCACTGTTTCATTTTTTTTCTTTCAACAGGATAGCCCCCTCTGAGAGATAGCCCGTCAATAACTTCGTCATTGGCAAGTACTGTTCCGAGTTTTGGGCACCAGTTTACGAATGTTTCCGACAAATATGCCAAACGATAACACATCAGTATATCGCTTTTTTGCTGTTCCGACATTACAGACCAATCCGCCGCCGAAAAATCATCATGTTCGGTTTTTGCTGCATTAATTTCGGATGAACCAAATTTTTCAAAATGTGCGGTAAGATTTGTTATCGGTTCTACTTTGTTTTTATCATTATCATAATAATGTTTAAACAATTGAATAAAAGTCCATTGTGTCCACTTATAATAATCAGGATCGTTTGTGCGGACTTCCCGCGACCAGTCATAAGAAAATCCGATATTATCCAATTGCTGACGATATCTTTTTATATTTTTTTCCGTAGTAACCGCAGGATGAGTCCCTGTCTGAATTGCATATTGTTCGGCAGGTAGTCCGAATGCATCAAATCCCATAGGATGAAGTACGTTAAAACCTTTGTGAGTTTTGTATCTTGCATAAATATCAGATGCTATATATCCCAATGGATGTCCTACGTGCAATCCTGAACCTGACGGATACGGAAACATATCCAACACGTAGTATTTAGGTTTGGATTTATCAATATCAACCTTATAAGTTTCGTTTTCTTTCCAAAACTTCTGCCACTTTTTTTCAATTTCTTTAAAATTATATTCCATTGCTATCCGCTTTTTTCGTCCTGCAAAAATAAAAAAATTTTACGTAATTAAAATTTGAATCTATTTTTAAATTCTGCGAATAAAAAAAAGTAAATATATAATGACAGGATTTGATTAGTAGTATATTCTCTGATTAGTTCTGGTTAATTTAAGAAAAACAATAGAAAATTCCAATCCTCCTTTATAGTTGGTAAATCTTCGAAGTTCCGACACATTAAAGTCATAACTAACTCTGTAAATAACATTGTTATAGAATATTCCCAGTGTAGTTATTACTGCATCATCATATCTGTAACTGGCACCTCCGATTAAATTCAAATCAATACCGCTTAATTCAAAACTTGACTCCAATCCCATTATAAATTCATAATTATTACTTTGCATCATCGCCAAAAATTTCGGGTCAAGAATTATTTTATCAGAAATAAAGTACTTTGTACCTCCATTAAGAACAAACTTAGTAGGTAGTCTTGACTCCTCCATATTTGTCAGATTATCTTTTGGATTAAGAGCATGAATAACAGAAAATCCTATATACGGATTAAAATCTATTGAATTGTCAATATTTCTATACGAGACTCCAATATTGGCTTCGGGTAATAGTCTGCTGTAAATTTCAAAAACTTCTCCGCTGGGCAAAAACGAGTCGAACATTCCTTCGGAATACTGATTATCATATAAAAAATTATCAAAATTAAAACTTTTGTATATAATCCCAAACTGGAGACCTACAGACATTTTATGTTTTTCCTGATTTCCTACAGTAATATCGTGAGCACCCGATAAAACAAAACTAAATGAATTTAACAGTCCTGCACTATTATCATTTATAATGTATGCTCCTGCTCCCCATTTTTCACGAATCGGCATATCATAAGTAAGAATTGAGCTTAAAAATGATTTTCTTGTAATGGCATTCCACTGGCTTCTGTATTGATTGGTAATTCTAAAATCAGACTCATTATACATACCTGTATAAGAAGGATTTATTATAATAGGCGAAGCATCAAATTGTGATAAATGCAAATCCTGAGAATTTACATACATAAATGTAAACAACATTATTAAAACTAATTGTATCTTTAATATTTTCATCTTTATATTATTTTTGTTTATAATTATCTCATCAACATTACTTCCCCTGAAATATTGTACTCCTGATTTGTAGCAGTAATAGCTTTGACAGTATAAATATACACTCCTATCGGCTGCGGAACATTATTTCTCATTCCGTCCCATCCCTGCATAGTATCATTTGTTTGGAATATCATATGTCCCCATTCGTTAAAAACTTTAAAATCAATCTCTTTGAACGGACCACCTCTAACATATAAAATATCATTAACTCCGTCATTATTCGGAGTAAAAGCAGTCGGTAATACGGGCGGATATACTTTACCCGCTTCATTTATAATAATATCCTGATATGCAGTATCACTACAATCATATTCATTATAGGCTATCATAAAAATCTGATAAATACCGGAATTTTCATACAAGTAAGATGGATTTGCACTTTCCGAAGTTCCTGTATTATCCCCAAAGTCCCAGTAATAAGAATTTGCACCTATGCTATTATTTTGAAATACAATGGGACTTGTATTATTAAATTCTCCTCCGCTAATACTAAATGATGCATAAGGTAATTCATAGATGGTTACCTGATGTATAATGGAATCCTCACATCCGTCTTCTGCCCTTATAGATAATTTAACATTATATATACCGGGATTTACATATATCTGTTGAGGATTTATATTTTCGGAGATATTACCGTTTCCGAAATCCCATATCCGTGATTCAATGCTACTGCCGTCTGTATCAGAAATATCCGTAAAATAAACAATATCATTTGCACATGCATTATTAAATGTAAAATCAGCATTCATTACATAAATATAAACCGGCATAGTAACCGTGTCAACACAATTTGTCGTTGAACCGCTTATAAGAGTAACATCATAAGTTCCTGTTGCAGAATAAATATTAGAAGGGTTTTGTTCGGTTGAACTATTATTATCACCGAATTCCCAGTTCCAGAAATTAATTATATTTCCGTTTGATATTGTAGAATCCGAAAACAGAACCGAAAAGTTACTGCAATCATATATATGTCCGAAATCTGCAATCGGAGTATTATTTATAATAATTTCAATGGAATCTGAAGCAGAACATCCTGTAGAAGCGGTTACATATAGGATTACGTTATAAATTCCGTAATCTTCATATTTATGAGATGGATTTTGAAGCGTACTTGTTGCTTCATCTCCGAACTCCCACAGCCACTCAACAATATCTCCGTCTAAATCAGATGATAAATCTTCAAAAACAACAGAGTCCTTATAACATTCATTTATATATGAGAAATTTATTTCCGGTAAAGAATTAACTGTAATATTAAATGTACAGAAGTTCTCACAACCGTTTGCATCTATGTGGGTATATGTAATTTCATGGATTCCTGTTCCTGCTGTTACAGGATTAAAATCCGTAATTACCGTACCGTCAAAAATGTATTCTCCGCCTTCAGGTATTGCTCCTGTCAGTTCAAATGCCAATGCGTTTGCACAAACAGAAGTATCTGCGGGACAAGTTACAACAGGCAGATCACTTACTGTAATATTAAATAAACAGAAATTTTCACAATCGTTGCCATCTGTATAATTATATGTAATTTCGTGCACACCAATACCTGCCGTTTCCGGGTCAAATACTGTTCCGTCAACACCTGTTCCTGTGTATATCCCTCCTGATGGTAATGCCCCTGTTAATGTAAACGGTAAGGTATTGATACAAACGTGTAAATCTTCGGGACAATATATTGTTGGTAATAAATTAACGGTAATATTAAATGTACAATAATTATCACAACCCTCTGAATCGGTATAAGTATATGCAATTTCGTGTACACCTGCACCTGCTGTACCCGGGTCAAACTCTCCGTTGCTGACTCCGTTTCCTGAATAATCTCCACCGACAGGATTTGCTCCTATCAGCGAGAATGGGACAGCATCAACACATACATCGTCATATACGGGACAATTTACAGTCGGTAAAGAATTAACATAAATCATACGACTAATTGTATAATCACATCCTAAGCTGGAAGTTACCGTTAAAGAAACGGGATAATTACCACTTTCGTCAAAAACAAACGATATATTTTCCGCATTAAAAATATTTTCGTTTCCAAAATCCCATTCCCAATCAGTAATAGAACCTGTGATTATTGTTGTATTATCATTAAAATTAATCAATTTCCCTTCGCATGCAACCGAATATGTAAAATCAGGTTCCAGAGGAACAATAAAGTCTGCATATATAGTATCTGAAACAAGAGCACAAACATCATTACCCGTACTTGTTAAAACAAATGTTAATTGTCCTCCGATAGTGTCATTTTGATTAACTATATATGTAGCAGAAAGAGAAGTTTCCGTAGGAATAAAATATCCCGAACCTGATGTAGTCCAGATGCCTCCTGTTGCGTTGCTTACGCTTCCCTGCACGAAAATTGAATCTATCCCGTAACAAACATTTTTATCTTGTCCTGCATTAACAACAGGGATACGTATAATTTCGATATTCATTGTATCCGATTTTGCTTCGCAACCAATATTATTTGTAGAAGTTAATATAATCTGAACACTTCCATCAGTATAATCATTTTCACCATATAAATATGTTGCATTTAAATCGGTATTATCGGGAGAAAATGTTCCGTCTCCGGGGCTTGTCCAAATTCCTGTATTTGTTCCGCCGCTGATTGTTCCTGATAATTCAACATAGGGTTCTGAAGCACAAATAATTTGTTCTGCGCCTGCATCAACAATATTAGGTTGCCAGATATTTATTCTCAGAGTATCTTTTGCTATATTACATGCCCCATGATCTGTAGTAGAAAATACAATATCAACAAAACCTAAATCATAATCATTTGCTCCAAAATAGTATTCAGGACTTAGGTCATTAACATCGGGAGTAAAGGAGCCATTTCCTGAACTTGACCAAATCCCTGATGCAGCTGTTCCTGAAACATAAACTGATAACTGAACTGCTTCCTGCGTTGAACAAATATCCAAATCTGTTCCGACATTCACGACTGAAGGATAGTCAATATTAACTTTAATGGTATCATACCCTGTATCACAAGGACCATTATTTGTAGATTCCAGATAAAACTCTACTTCTCCGTTCAATGAATCTTCGGTACTATAATAATAAATAAGATCCAACGAAGTCTCATCAGGGAAAAATGTACCTGTTCCGTTTGAAGACCATATTCCTGTTGATGAACCTCCTGTTATAAATCCACTCAGATTAATCTCCGGATTTGCAGAACAAATACTTTTATCTTCTCCTGCATAAACAAAAACTGTTGTCCCAAAATTAATTCTCATAGTATCCGAAACTGCAAAACAATCTCCATTATCTGTTGAAGTTAATATCAAATCAACAAAACCTGCATCTATCTCATCCGTTCCAAAAATATACTCGGGATTAAGAATGTCGTCGGAAGGAGAGAATGTCCCGTCTCCTGTTGTAGTCCATATTCCCTGGCTTGCACCTCCTGAAATAGTTGCCAGTAAATCCGTACTACCTGCTGTTATACATACATTTTGATCAACACCTGCATTAACTAAAGGAGCAGGAGTAAATATAATATCTACAATATCCTCGACAGGAAGGCAGTCTCCGTTATCTGTTGTAGTTAATATTATACTGACCGAACCGTTTTCAGTATCATTTACCGATGGCTGATACTCTACGTTCAGACTTGTATTATCGGGAACAAATACTCCTGAACCGGTTGTTGACCAAATTATTCCTCCTGCGATAGTATAACTACCGCTTAATGCAGCATTGGCATTATTAGCACATAATACCTGATCTTCGCCGGCATTTACAGTAGGAGCAGGAGAAAAAGTAATGGTAATATCATCAGATTCAGGGTTACAATTTCCATGTCCGGTAGTTGTTAAAGTTAATGTAATTTCTCCTGAAGATATTTCGTCGGGAGTAGGGGTATAAACAGTATTTAAACTGACATTATCGGGATTAAAACTACCTTCTCCTCCGTTCCATATTCCTCCTGTGGCTATTGTTACAGACCCTGATAAAGTAATATCCGCATTATTTTCACAAACAACTTGGTCTATTCCTGCATCAACAGTAGGACTTGGAGTAAAATAAATTGTCATTTCATCTGTTTCAGGATTACAATTTCCGTTACCTGTTGATGTAAGGGTAAGAGTTACCGAACCATTTGTAAGTTCATCTCCGGTAGGTGTATATGTAGCATCCAAAGTTTGATTGTCGGGTAAAAATGTTCCCATACCTCCCGACCAGATTCCTCCTGTCGCTATCGTAACACTTCCGTCTAATGTTG
>SLSH01000225.1 GCA_007130555.1 Bacteroidales bacterium | reverse complement strand
CGCACCGCTCGCTGAATCCGTATGACATATCCGTGGAAACGGCGAAATTGCTTCATTCGGAAATTTTTCCTTATTGGATTAACAGGAATTTCAAGGAATGGGTGCGCGAGCGATACAACGCTCCGCTTTGTCAGGCCATAGACGAACGTTTCGCGGTGTATTTTTTGTGGAAGCAGGCCGCGCTTTCACACACCATACCCGATTTTTCCAAGGTGCTCCGCCTGGGCGCCTTGGGCATAATAGAAGAAATCAAGGAGGTAGCGGCCCGTGAAGGAGGAGATCTTGATCCGGTGCGGCAATCCATGTTGGTGTGTTTAGAGGGCTTAATCGCTTATGGACGAAACCTCGCGTCACGCGCCCGGAAAGACGGTGAGCGTGAAGTGGATTCGAGACGCAAATCGGAGTTGGCGCGGTTGGCGGAAATATGCGAACGAGTTCCGGCTCATCCAGCGCGAACCATGGACGAAGCTGTCAATGCGGTTTGGATCACCTGGGTCGGGCTTCACATGGAAAACACGAACGCCGGGTTGTCGCTGGGACGGCTGGATCGATTGTTGCAGCCATATTTTGAAGCCGATATGAAAAAAATGGAAACGGAGGAAGAAAGACAGGAGTACATCCGCCGCACAATCGAACTCATCAGTTGTTTTTTCATGCGTTGCACGGATCATCTTCCGCTGACCCCGGATCTGGCCAACTGGTATTTCGGAGGCAGTTCGTCGGATCAGGCGATCACCCTGGGCGGGATCACACCGGAAGGGAAAGACGCCGTATGTGACATGACCTACATTTTTTTGAAGGTCACGGAAATGCTTTCCATAAGGGATCCCAATGTGAACGCCAGGTTTCATCCCGGTATCAACAGCGATGGATATCTGAAACGACTTTGCGAAGTTAACTTTGTCACGGCCGCGACGCCCTCCATGCACAACGACGTTGCAGTCATGCAGTCCCTTGAGGAATTCGATTACGATCCGCGGGATCTGCGCGACTGGGCCGCGGTTGGTTGCGTGGAACCAACACTTTCGGGTGTTCATGTCGGACACACGAATTTCGAGATGATCAACATGGTGGCGGCCCTGGAGATGGCTCTGAACAACGGATATCATCCCTTGATGAAATGGAAACTCGGACCCGAGACGGGAAACGTTGAGGACTTTGAAACCTTTGATCAGTTTTTCAACTGTTTTTGCACTCAATTCGGGTTTCTCGTTGATCGTTCGGTTGAATACAATGACATGTTGGGCGAAGCCCACAAGTATATCAGACCGACCCCGCTGCTTTCATCTGTTATAGGTGATTGCATCACCAAGGGAAGAGACCTGACAGGGGGCGGGGCAAGATACAACTCTTCGGGAGCTGCATGCATCGGTCTTACAGATGTGACCGATTCGATGCTTGTCATCAAAAAACTTGTTTTTGATGACAAGCTCATCGACTTCGCTTCATTGAAGGACGCAGTGGATTCGAATTTCGAAAACCATTCGGTCGTGCATGCAGCCGCGCTGAACAAGGTGGATCTGTTCGGCTCGGGCAGCGATGAAGCCGTTGAAATGGCGGGGCGAATAACCCAGTTCGTTCATGATGCATTCAAAAGACATGTCAATTATCGGGGAGGCCCGTATACCGCGGGTTTCTGGTCGATGTCCAATCACGTCATATACGGAACCCTGAGTGGAGCGCTTCCTTCGGGAAGACTTGCCGGAAAACCGTTTACACCCGGATTGACTCCTGAGCCGCATGCGTCACGCAGTTTGCTGGACAACATCAGGGACGTGGCCCGCCTGAACCCCCGTCACATGAACAACAATATTGCATTCAACGTGAAAATCGCGCCCGGAGGGGATGACAACCGCGAAAAGATAATCAACAGGATGTTTTCTTACGTTAAAACCTATTTCGAGCTGGGCGGTATGCAGATGCAGATGAACGTGGTGACCTCGGAAACGCTCAAAGACGCCATGGCACATCCGGAGAACTACCGTAACCTGCTTGTCCGGATTTCCGGCTACAACGCTTATTTTGTAACCCTGAACAGTGATCTCCAAAAAGAACTGATCGAGAGGGCTGAATACGGGTTATAATGAACAAATGTTTGCGAGCCGGGAGCATCGCTCCAAAATGCTTGGTGGCCGGGCGTGATGGGAAGGGATGTTTGCTGGGTTGGTGGACAACCCGGAATCTTCTATCTGAGCTGTGATCTCAGTTTGGATGTGATTTCGAAATACTCTTTTCTGGGGTATCTCACGTTGAGGATGTAAAATTCTTTTTTGACCAGGCCGACGCATCCAAAGCAGTAAGTGCAACCCGAACATCCGCTGCAATGATCCAGGTAACTGCTTGAAAGGCAGAAACTACAAAAATTGCAGTAAGCGCAGTCATGACAGTTGGTGCAATCATGACAGTGAGCGCCGTTTGAGCACTGGATGCACCCCGAGCAGTGAGTAAGACGATAGCTATCGGTACATTCCGAGCAAAACATGCATGCTGTGCAGTTTCTGCAATCCGCTGCTTCGTAACAACTCAGATTGTCCGGCACCGACACTATTTCCTTTTTGAGGCGGTCCAACTCTCTGAGAAATGAATTGGCTTCCATTTCCTACCTCGGTTGTATGATCCCAAGTTTCGGGTCTGAGCGCTGACGCTCCACCCACTCTGTGCAAGGATGGTTATTTCAGGCCCAGCACATCCTGCATGTCATACAACCCCGGCCCTTTGTTTGCAACCCATT
>SLSH01000035.1 GCA_007130555.1 Bacteroidales bacterium | reverse complement strand
GCACAACAACAAAATCCACCTTATCATTCGAAGGCGCGCCTTCGAATGATAAGGTGGATTTTGTTGTTGTGCCTCCTGCTGATATTTTCTTCAATATACCAAGCTGATAAGGAGAAAGGCCTTCAATAGCTGTGTGAAACGATTGTGAGTTGCCCCTGTAAGGTGGCCGAGTTAAATATACGTATTGATCTCTATATTCTATTGTTTGGCCTAAAAACTGATCCGGTGAAACAGCTTCTGCTCCTTCGACGAGTTTCAAAAAATAATCAGCGGTCACTCGTCGGGTGTATTGAGGATTCCTCGGGGGATGTCTTGTAGATGTTGTTGCGGAAAAGTCCCAGTTAATTATAGGCAAGCCCCTTCTGCCATTTCTGTTCCACAAGCCCAATTGCAGTCCTTTTGCTTGCAGTGACTGATTGATCAGGCCTACCTGAACGCCTCTCAGCCGTGCCGACCGGTTCCATATTCCAATTTGAATTCCTGACATACGATGGTTGGCTGACCACGCGCTCACCTGTAGTCCAGTCATGTCTTCTGTGAAACTGTATATCCCATGGAGAGCAATACCGGTCACCCGGTTCTTTCCAGAGGCCATCCCGCATACGGAGATGCCCAGCACGTCTCCTCTGAAAAACGTGCCACCAGGGGATATGTCAATACCGTAGACAACCGGCATGTCCTGCCTGATAGATGGGCTGTCAATTGGCAAGCGGTAGTAATCTCGACCAGGGTCGTACGGCGACAGGGGGAAAAGAATTCCTAAACCCATGATCTCCGCATTGATGCCGTTGACTACTGTCCTATCGCGATCCCCGAGATTATTGGCCACCCCAAGAGCCACGCCTGTGACCACAGCATCGTTCGTTGGGTCTATCTCAGGCATCCAAGCAAGTATAAGGTGATGCTTTCCATCTGGAGTTGCACACCCGCTGGCGAAAAGCAACAGGCTGAGACAGAACAGTGCGATTGCCTCTCGTTTGATCATGATATGCACAACGTCGCAGGTGAGGCTTTTCGATGGAGCGCAGCGGAATCGAAATAGCCTCCACCTTGCTTGTTATGATTTTTGTTACAACCAATGAATGCGTTGATCAAGAAGAATAACTCGTAAGGGGTTTGGTATTATCTGAAGTTGCAGGACATTCTTGGATGAAAAGTTGGTTGATACGGATTCTCCTGTCATAACATCTTCAACTAGTAGTGTCCATGGAGTATCATCCCATGTTGTGAGCCCGAGATAGGTCGCAGACGTTTCTCCAAATATCTCGGGAAATGCAGAATGGAGAATCAGTTTGCCATTAAGAAAACAGCGAATACGTCTTGACTTGCTGACATCAACAACAGCCGGATTGTGGACGTAGTACCACTCAATCTGCCTAGAACCGTCGCCGATGTAAGGCTCAGTTATGGCAAGGACAGCCGGGCCGGGCACTACCCTCAAATAGAGCCAATATCCAAGAAGCAGGATGGCAGACCCTATCAAGGACAACGTTGCATGAGCAAATGGAAATCTATTCTTGATCATAACGCTTGCCTCTCCCTTTTCAAAACCAGAGCGAAGCGGCGGTTTTGAAATAGGTGAGCAGGCGGATGTTCGAATTTCTATTGGTTTATTAATACTCTTAACACAGTCACAATACTCCAGAGCCCAATGATCGTAAACAGCGCACCAAGGAAGAGCGGGCCATAGTACTTGGTCTTTGGCTCTTCCCCTGGGAATGTGATGAAGGACAATTGCTCAAACAGAGGGCTGGGGCGTGCGCCGCGAAGAACTGCTGCACGTTGGCGTAGGATAACAATCCCGAGACAGCCGAGAAGCAATGTCAACACAGGTAGGAGCACGGTCAGGACTTTGGCGATCGTTTCCATTTATTTTCAATTCGAACGACTGGGTTCACTTTTCGGCGCGGTACGTGCCGATAAAGTGCAACCCTTGGTTCGACAATCCTTTGATCGGGAAACGGGTGGTGGTTGTCTTCCGTAGAGACATACATCTTTCCCGCGCTTCACCACCGTCATTTCCGTATTCATACTGCTTGAGTGTCACAACCCACTCTCCCTCCTGCTTGGAGAGGGAAAAGAGGCGGCGAGTTTCTTCGTCTCCGTACTTCACATGGAAGAGACCCTCATAGGTCACGACGAAGAACCACGGTTCTGCCGTGGCGTAGCCGCCGAAGGCTCCCTGCTCACCACCGCGGAAGACATGGGTGACGTGCCTCAGGTTTCCCCACTGTGGTCCTAGTTCGTCAGGCATGCGAACAGTAACGATACAGTCTTCCTTCCCGTCTGCATCAAGATCGACGTGCCGAACCCAGATAACTGGGGCATTGGTGATCCCAGGGATCGGGATGCCACGCAGCACTCCCGGTTCAATCTTGACTGGCTCAGAAATGCTCGGCAACCATTCAGATTGATTTGTCGCTGTGGATGCGCAGCCAGCAAGATACAGTGCGATGCACAGCAGGGCGATGACATTTCTGATTCTTTTCATCTTTTGTCGAACGCGGTGCTCACCGTTTTCTGAAACCGCGCGCGGTTTCAGAAATACGGTGGAGCGACTTGTTCGATTCTTTCCATGCTATCAATTCAAATGTGGTGATTGACTCCGCGAAATACCTGCCATTGGCAATCATTTCAATTTCATTCAAGTGGCCGGCCTCATCCAGAAACAAGATTGCAAAGCCACCATGCTCGATTCCCTTCGCCTCGATAATCGGACCTGTGATGGGGGAAGAACAG
>SLSH01000105.1 GCA_007130555.1 Bacteroidales bacterium | reverse complement strand
TGTGCAAAGCTAAAAACCAATATTTCAATTCAAATCGACACGCAACCAAAAAGCTCCACAAGTCAGATATAGCAAGGATTTCAAAGAACGTAATTTAATATTTATCGGACACTAATGGGGTTAAGACACTAATCAATTATATCCTGGATTATTTTTGTGTAAACAACATTTATATTCGATACATTTGTATTATGAAAATCAGCTTGTGGTTTTTTTCTTAAAGACTTAACAGTTTCTTCAAACTCCCTTGGTTTTCGATATAATATATTACGATTATCATTTCCAATTATTTCTTCCAGTCCTCCAAAATGAGTGGTGATAACAGGTAAACCACAAGCTCTTGCTTCCAAAATTGATAGAGGTAAACTAATTGAGCCTGTTTCCTTAACGACTGGAAAAACATATACATCAGAAAATTGATAGACTTCTTCGATTTTCTCGATATAATAGTCTAAAAAAAGTATTTTCTTTTCAAGTAATTCCCGCTTTAGATCATGTTTGTCCCTTGATGCATTGGGAGTAGAAGTGCTTCCAACAATCACTACTTGACATTCATTATTTTGAAGGGAAATTAAAGCTTCAAGATTGCGCGTTTTTGTTATATGACCTACATGCAAAATTATAAAAGAAGCTAAAGGTATATTATACTTTTTTCTCAACCCTAGCTTTTCCTCATTTGTTTTAAGAGGTTTGAATACAGTTAAATCTGTTATTAGCGGGAGTAGTTTATTTTTAATTTTTTTCTTAACCCAAAATTTCTTGAGTTCCGGAGAAGGAGTCAAACCGTACGAGGGTTTAAGAAGAGGGATAAGTAATTGCTGCCATTTCTTTAAAGTTCTTGATTGCAGTCCGATAAATACTGTTTTTTTATATCCTGATAAAAGTTTCAATATGTTAATTCTCACATAACTTGCAAAAGTAGCAGAACTGAAAGGTAAATATACTATAATACTTGGTTTAAACTTATTTATTATTTTATAAAGCTTTAAGGATAAAAATAGACTATTGAATTTAATTATTTCGATATTATTGTTATGAAAACCTTTTCTACATAAAGTCAATGAATTGTAATTTTTATTTAACTCCAGATAAAAATGAAATGCTGTTTTCTTAATTCCTTCATCAAACGGTGGATTTAAGTATTCTGTAATAAAAAGGACCTTCTTCATTAAAATTGTTATATTTTAATTTTGTATTTTTAGTTAAAAATTTAATTCATTTAAATTTTAGCTTATTAATTTTTGATAAAATCATAACCAAATAGAAATAACAAAATCTTTTATATGTTGAAAAAACAATCTTCCTTGTTATGTAAAAATATAAAACGCTTAATATTTTATCCTCAATTATTGATTCTGCGATTTTTAATTCAAGATTATTTAGTTTCACACAAGATATTAATTCTTGCAACTGTGTTTTTCTTTTATCAAGAGTCTTTATCGAAACACCATAAATAATTTCTTTAAAAGTGTTTATTTTGTTTCTGATTCCGATTACATTATTATCATGTTGTCGGTAATAAATGAGGGGCTCATTTATATGCTTAACAACACCTTTTTTTGATAATATTTGATAGACCCAAAAATCGTGCATCCGGATTTTAGTAATGGCACAAGTAATACTTTGTAACATTTTTACTGCATTATTGTTAAAGCAAATTGTAGCACCTAATATAGGATTTTGTACAATTGAATTATTAAATCCAATAATATCATTTTTTATTTTGTGATGTTTAATTATATTTAATTCTTTATCTGTTATATAGAAATCTGTAGAAACCATAGCTGGTAATTCCTTGTAATCTTCTAATATTTGAATGCATTTTATTGTTTTATCCGGAAGCCAATAATCATCTTGATCTGCAAAAAAATAGTAATCATAACTTAAAGGTGCGAGGTATAATAATTTCATAAATGAGATTGCTGAACCGACATTATTCCCTAATGTTGTATTTATGTTATTGTACTTTGTTTTATATTTATTTATAATATCAATCGTTGTATCAGATGAGCCATCATCACGTATTAGAATATCAAATGCAGGCGTCTTCATTGAACTGTAAACAGAATCAAAGAATTCTTCAATATATTGTTCTCCATTATATGTTGATAGCAAAATTGCTATTTTAGATGAGCACTTCATTTAATATAATATGTATTTGATTCTTTGGAAGATTTCAAATTGCTCGATATGTTAAAAATTACATACATAATTATTGCGAAAATAATTCGCAGATTGCCGGCTTCAGTTCCATATGAAAAATAAAACGCTCCGTGAGAGTAAATATTGAAAATTAATACCAACGGAATAAATTTAAAAAAAGAAATAGTATTGTTCATTTTTAATACTTTATAAAAGAAAACACATGATAATAGAGCTAAAAAAAATACAAAGTTTTTGCCAAAGTTAATTATCAAAGTACCTATAAAAGTATAAAATATTCCTGAAGTTATCCCAGTAGTGTATAGGGCTGTCTGTTGGGCTTCATCCAGGGAGGAAGCATATTCAAGACCTATAATTCGGCGGAAAAAAGAGAAGGATGAATAACCATATGTAAAATCTTGTATATTATCAAATAGTAGTCCATTGAAATTTATAAAGCTTTGACCGGGGTAACTTAATATAAAAAAATTGAAATCAAAATATGGATTCTGCCCAAACCTGGAATATGTGATAATATAAAGTAATAATATACTGGGTGCTACAAAAAAGAATAATCCCTTTTTAATAAAATTAATAT
>SLSH01000422.1 GCA_007130555.1 Bacteroidales bacterium | reverse complement strand
TGGTAAATATCTTCGGTTTATGTTTTTTTGAATACTCAAGAACAAAAAGCGATTGTTTATAATTTGCCATTGGTCTTACAGTTGAATATAATTCAGGAACGGTTTCAACATTATGATTAAGGATTTCGGGTTCTGCATTTAAAACAATGTCCAATGATTTTAAATCAGCTTTCATATCCGGTATAAGTACTTCTACAGTAGTCCCCGGCATATTTTTTTTTATCTGATATATACAATCTGCAAATTGTTTAGCCCCTCCATCCTGAAGGTCGTCACGTGTTACCGATGTAATAACTATATGTTTGAGATTTAATTTTTTTGCTGCTAGAACTATATTTTCAGGTTCTTTAGGATCCGGGGGTAATAATTCTCCTGATGGTATTGCACAAAACATACAATTACGCGAGCAAATATTTCCCAGAATCATAAAAGTAGCCGTACTGTTTGCAAAGCATTCGCCCATATTGGGACATTTAGCCCCTTCGCATACCGTATGAAGATTAAGACTTCTCAGTATTGCACCCATTTTTTTGATGCTCTGATAATTCAGTTTTTTATTTAACCATTCCGGTTTTTTATTTTGAACTTGCATAATTGTTTTATTTACAAAAATAATAAAAAAACCCTGCTTAACTAATTAAACAGGGCTTTAAATTTCGATCTTATGCAACTATATATTAAACTTTTTTAACATTTACTGCATTCAAGCCTTTTTTTCCTTCTTGGAGTTCAAAAGTAACTTCATCATCTTCATTGATTTGATCGATTAGTCCGGAAACATGAACAAAATATTCTTTTCCGTCTTCATTGTCTTTAATAAAACCAAATCCCTTAGTTTCATTAAAAAATTTTACTGTACCTGTATTCATAATAATAATAATTAAAAATTTATATTAACACAAAAGTATGCTATTTTTTTAAGATAACAAAATTTAAACAGTTTTTTTTATTATTTTTTTAAGAATTATTAAAAATATCAATAAATGATTGAATAATTTCTTTTAATTCACGGATTTCTGTTATGTCATCAATTGACGAACCTGCACACCAAACGGATTTATATTTAGAGCTAAACGCCGATTTTTTAAGAAGTTTTATGCCTTTTAAAAATATTAATGTTTTTATAAGCTTGCGAAGTTTATTATTTTTATTTAATAATTTTTCAGCAATACTTTGTTTTGTTTCAATTTTCTGAACATATTCGGTATTAATAACAGTTATTGGCGTTCCCGAAATTTTTGATGTAAGAACAATATCTTTAGCCGTATAACTAATTAGAGCTTGTTTATATCCATCTGATACCGGAGATTCTTTTGATGCAATAAATACGGTGCCTATCGAAACACCGGCAACACCTGTTTTCATAATATTCCGGAGTTTTTGCGGAGTTGAAATACCTCCTGCTGCAATTACAGGGATATTGCAATTTTTTTGAAGCTGAGTTATAATTTCTTCTGCCGGAAGTTTTCCCGAATGTCCTCCTGCCATATTGTTAACGGCAATCAAAGCATCGGCTCCGAGACTTTCGACTTTTTGTGCATATTTTAAATCCACAACATCACAAAAAACTTTAATACCAAGCTTTTTGGCACTTTTAATAATTTCTTTAGGACTGCCGAGAGATGAAATTATAAAGGCAGGTTTATTTTTTAAAACTACGTTTAGTTGTTGTTTACACCTTAAATTTGATTTATTTGTAATTAAATTTATGCCAAAAGGTTTATCGGTATAATTTTTAATTTCCCGTATCGCCTCCTCTAACTCTCTAATTGTTCTGTAATTATGAGCAGGTATTGCAGCCGTAATTCCATTGTCCAATGCTATCTTTACCATGTTAACATCCGTAATTAAAAACATTGGAGCAAGTATTATCGGATAATCTATATTTAATATTTTTGTTAATTCCGGTTTCATTTTTAATCTTAAGAGTTTATTTTTTTATTAAAAATCTTGCTTTTAATTATTCCCGTTTTATTTAAAAAATACTTTACGGATGTTAATATTACGCCAATTCCGTATATTATACTCTTTTTAAAATTTATTGATGAAGCATCATCAAAGTATTTTGTGGGACAAGTAATTTCTCCGATTTCGTATCCTGCATAAAATATTTGTGCAATTATCTGATTATCAAAAATAAAGTCATTTGAATTTTCGTGATAATTAATATTTTTAAGGACTTCTGTCGAAAATGCCCTGTATCCCGTATGATATTCCGAAAGTTTTTGGAACATCAGTAAGTTTTGAAAAAATGTAAGAATTCTGTTTGCTATATATTTATATATCGGCATCCCTCCTATAATAGCTCCTCTCCCGAGAATTCTTGAGCCCAGAACCACAGGGTAAATGTCGTTTGTAATTATAAGAACCATTGAAGATATGAGTTTTGGAGTGTACTGATAATCAGGATGAAGCATTACTACAATATCGGCATTTAATGAAATTGCTTTATCGTAGCATGTTTTCTGATTTCCTCCGTAGCCTTTATTCCTGTCGTGAACTATAATATGTTTTATACCGATTTTATGGGCAATTTCTACGGTTTTATCGGTACTTTTATCGTCCACAATTATTACATCATCAACAATATCAAAGGGAATTTCCCTGTAGGTTTTTTCCAGAGTTAATTCCGCATTAAAGGCAGGAAGGACTACGATAATTTTTTTATCATTAATCATAAATAAAATTATATCTTCACAAAATAAATAAATATTTGCGAATTTAATATAATTATAAATATATA
>SLSH01000332.1 GCA_007130555.1 Bacteroidales bacterium | reverse complement strand
TTTCTATAAATTCCGGTAAAGCTGATACTAAGGAATCTCATATAAGCATTATCTCCGTTTTGTGTGGATGTCCACCAGTATCCGTTACCCTGATAACTTGAAAACGAGCCTGTGGAAGAAGTACGATATCCTCCGGGCAGAGCAGAAAATCCGCTGTTATTTGTTGCACAAGTGTTTGGTGCTGTCCAGTGAGTAGTTCCTGATGTTCTTAATTCGCATCCTGCATTATCGCCTCTCCAACCTGTTCCTTCCCATTCAATATCTCCTGTCCCGTAAGTTGCATCAACCGTACCTTCAAGGATTTTCCAATCTTCATCGGTGGGGATTCTCCATCCATCGGGACAAATTCCTTGTGCTCCGTCGGTAGTAGAGCCACACATAATTTGATTCCACTGATAAAGCCCTCCGTAAATATTGCAATTACTTTCCAAATCATCATAGCAATATTTTTGAACACTTGCACAACTTGTTCCCTGATTATTAACACCGATAATCATTGAACCTAGATTTAAATTTTCTGCAAACCAACACTGGTCTCCAATTTGAACGGTGGGATAATTATGCCCTTCGTAATTAACTGTATTTCCACAATTGAATTCAATGTCTTCTTCTGCACACCACAAAGAATGCCAAACATCATCCACAAAAATTTCGAAACATTTGGTTTCGGTATTAAAAATAAAAAGAGATTCAGCCGGAGAACCGATAGCGTCCCTTTGTGCCGTTGTCATACGGGGTAGCAAAAGTCCTTTATTTGTGGAACTAATGTCTAAAATACTTGAAGGATGCGGGTCCTCTACATTATCACTTATAGAAACCCCTTGTGCATAATTTATATTTACGGTAATCATCAGGAATGCTACCGACATAAATAATAAATAAATTCTTTTCATATTTTAATAATTACATTAAATTGTGTAAATAAAATAATTTTACAAACATATAATATTTTTACAATTTAATCAAACATTTTTTATTAAAAACCCATATTTTGAAATATAAATGTTTCTTTTACACTTCAGTTCTAAATTTTTGAAATTACGCAAAAGATGATGAATATTTTATATCTTTGTATATCTAAATTAATTTTAATATGCCTAATATAAGAATAACAAAAATATTTGATTTTGATGTTGCTCATGCACTTTACAATTATAAAGGGCTTTGCAGGAGTATTCACGGACATTCATATAAACTTTACGTAACTGTTTCAGGCAAACCTGAACCTGATGATAATTCGGCAGAATTTGGAATGTTGATGGATTTCGGTATTCTGAAAAAACTAATAAAAGATAATATTGTTGCTGTTTTCGACCATTCATTATTATTGTATAAAAAAGATAATATTAAAAATATTTCGGAAGAAAATCCTCTTTTTTGCAGGACTCATGTTCTTGATTTTCAGCCTACCTGTGAAAATATGGTATGTTATTTTTCGGAAATCATCAAATCGAAGTTGCCATCCGATATTAAACTTTTTAGTTTAAAATTACATGAAACACCTAATTCGTATGCAGAATGGTTTGAATCCGACCAAAATTAATCTGTTCGAAAATCGCCGGCACACAAGCTTTTGGAATAAGCAGGGTCAATTGACAGTTGACAAAATTAGCTTACAATTTTGATTTTATTGTATTGATTTCAGTAGTTCATTAAGTTTTGTCAGAGCTATTCCTGCTTTTTCCTGAATCATCACATCTGTAATACTGTCTGAAAAGTTTGATTTTTCGGGATTAATTTCAAGAATTTTTGCTCCGTTTTGTTTGGCTTCGTAAGGTATATATGCTGCGGGATAAACTTCTCCGGTAGTTCCGATAATAATAACCAGTTCAGCATTTTGTGTTTCGGCTAATGATTGCTGACTTGCTTTAACAGGAATTGCTTCTCCGAAAAAAATAAAATTCGGTTTTAATTTAAAGTTACAAATATTACATAAGGGTACATTATCTGAAAATTCCAGAGCCTCGGTTTTAAAAGTGGCATTACACTCCAGACACACAAAAGAGCTGTTGGTTCCGTGAAATTCAATTACATTATTACTGCCTGCTTTTTGATGCAGACTGTCTATGTTTTGGGTAATAATACTTTTAACAATCCCTTGTTTTTCCCATTCTGCCAAGACTTTATGAGCAGGGTTCGGTTTTGCCTGAATAAAAAAATCATAAAAGATATTTTTAACAACTTTCCACGATTCTTCGGTATTATTGATGTAATAACTTAATTCCAGAATTTTAGGGTCATATTTATTCCACAATCCGCCTTCATCTCTGAAAGCGGGAATTCCGCTTTCCTTTGAAATCCCCGCTCCCGTAAAAACAATTGTATATTTAGAATTTTTTATTAATTCTATCGCCTGATTATATGTATCCATTTTTGTTTTTTTAAAACAAAGATAATATTTATCAAATAAAACACCAATTTTTAATATTTGGGACGTTTTTCCCTGCTTGTGGTTTGGATTTGGTCGGTTTTGGTTTTGATTTTTTAGGTTTTTGCTTTGGTTTTAATCCCTTTAAAAACCACTTAAAAACAGACCAAGAGGGGTGTTGGGGGGTAACCAATAAAAAAACTACACAAATACAGTAATACTAACAGATTAAAGAGGGGAGTGGGGGGTGTTGATAAGTTTTTTAAATTTGAACGGAAAGAACACGGGTTGTTTTAAATCCATTTATTTTTCAAAATTCTTCTAAAATAAAAAGGAGTATAAAAAGCCATTAGAAAAAACAAGAGTAAAAATCTTT
>SLSH01000206.1 GCA_007130555.1 Bacteroidales bacterium | reverse complement strand
CTACGCCCAACTCGGCATCAACCAACTCGGCGCGGTCTACGAATCCCTCCTCTCCTTCTCCGGCTTCTTCGCTGAAACCGACCTCTACGAAGTCAAAAAAGCCAAGGAACGCTACGACGAACTCGAAACAGCGTACTTTGTAAAAGAACAAGACCTCCCAAAGTACACCGAAGACGAAAAAGTCTACAATGACGACGGAACCCCCAAAAAATACCCCAAGGGTTCATTCATATACCGCCTCGCCGGCCGGGACCGCGAAAAATCCGCGTCCTACTACACCCCCGAAGTCCTAACCCGCTGCCTTGTAACCTACTCCCTGAAAGAACTCTTAAAAAACAAGACCGCGGACCAAATCCTCAACCTCACCGTCTGCGAGCCCGCAATGGGAAGCGCCGCATTCTTGAACGAAACCATCAACCAACTCTCCGAAGCCTACCTCGAAGCAAAGCAAAATGAACTCAACCTCCGCATCTCCCACGAAGACTACGCCGCGGAAAAGCAAAAGGTGAAAACCTACATCGCGGACAACAACGTCTTCGGCGTCGACCTCAACCCCGTCGCGGTCGAACTCGCGGAAGTCTCCCTCTGGCTCAACACCATCTTCGAAGGCGGCTTCATCCCTTGGTTCGGAAACCAACTCATCTGCGGAAACTCCCTCGTCGGCGCCCGACGCCGGGCCATCCCCTCAACTCAACTCAAACACTCCCCTCTCCCCCAACGCATCCCTCTCCCCGACCCTCTCCCTCCCAACCACATCTACCACTTCCTCCTCCCCGACAACTCCATGGCCGACTACAAAGACAAGATCATAACAAACCTCGCCCATGAACAAATAGACGCTATCAAAAACTGGAGAAAAGACTTCAACCGCCCCCTCTCCAAAAACGAAGTCCAAACCCTCGAACAACTCTCACAAGCAACAGACCAACTCTGGCAACGCCACATAGCCCAACAACGCCGCATCCGCCAACGCACCACCGACCACCTCCAAATCTTCGGACAACACCACCCCCCCTCTGCCCAATCCCCTTCCCAATCCCCCTCCCCTTCCCAATCCCAATCCTCCTCCCAATCCCAATCGCAATCCCCCCCACAATCCCAATTCCCCTCCCCAACCTCCACTGAATGGAAAGACAAAGTCCTCTACGAAGAACTCCACTCCAAAAACGTCCGCAACTCCTCCCCCTACCGCCGCCTCAAGATGGTCATGGACTACTGGTGCGCCCTCTGGTTCTGGCCCATAGAACAAGCCCACCTCCTCCCCACCCGCGACGAATACCTCTTCGACCTCTCCCTCATCCTCCAAGGCGACATCCTCGACGTCATCTCCGCCCGCGAAGGCCAACTCCCCCTTTTCGGCGAAACCCAGCAAGAAGAAGAAGCCCGCAAACTCGTAGACGACTTCGGCTTCGTCAACATCGACCGCCTCTGCGAAAAAATCCCCCGCCTCCACCTCATCCGCACCCTTGCCGAACAACGCTACCGCTTCCTCCACTGGGAACTCGAATTCGCCGACCTCTTCGCAACCCACGGCGGCTTCGACCTCATCCTCGGAAACCCCCCGTGGATCAAAATGGAATGGAACGAAGGCGCAATCCTCGGCGACGCCGAACCCCTCTTCATCCTCCGCAAACACAGCGCAAAAAAACTCGCCGACCTCCGCGAAGAAACCCTCCACCGCCTCAACCTCACCCCCCAATACCTCGCCGCGTTCGAAGAAGCCGAAGCAACCCAAAACTACCTGAGTGCAAAACAGAATTATCCAGACCTTACGGGAATGAAAACCAACCTCTTCAAATGCTTCCTCCCCCAAGCATGGATGATCGGCAACCAACACGGCTTCTCCGCTTTCGTCCACCCCGAAGGAATCTACGACGACCCCAAAGGCGGCATCCTGAGGGAAGAAACATACAAAAGACTCGTTCATCATTTTCAATTCATCAACGAATTGAATCTTTTTCCGATAGATCACCACGTAAGATTCAGCATCAACATCGCGCAATCCCGCCCCGCCGACACTGCTGATTTCAAAACCATCGCAAATCTCTTTCATCCCTCCACCATCGACAAATGCTTCGACTCCACCGGCGCCGGACCAATCCCCGGAATAAAAAACGAAGACAACAACTGGGAAATAAACGGCCACAGCGAAAGAATCCTGGAAATAAAAGAAAAAGAACTCTCCCTCTTCGCCCGGCTCTACGACAAAACCGGAACCCCACCATTACAAGCACGGCTCCCCGCGCTCCACGCCCGCCCATTAATCGACGTGCTGGAAAAATTTGCCCAACAACCCAAAAGACTTGGCGGTCTCAAGGGTCAATACTTTACCACTCAGCATTGGAACGAAACCAATGCCCAAAAAGACAACACCATCCGCCGAAAAACCCAATTCCCAAAAGACCCCGGCGAATGGATCATCTCCGGCCCCCACATCTACGTCGGAAACCCCTTTTACAAAACCCCTCGAGCAAAATGCACAGAAAAAGCTCACTACGACGTCCTCGACCTCACCGAACTTCCCGAAGACTACCTCCCCCGCACAAACTACATCCCCGCCTGCAGCCCCAAAGAATACCTGAAACGCGCCCCACACGTCCCATGGGACGATCAGCCCCCGGTCACCGACTTCTACCGCCTTGCTTATCGTGGAATGCTGCCACCTGCGAATGAGAGAACATTGATCGGTGGAATTGTCCCCAAAAATGCTGGACATATACACGGGATCCAAACTACAGTTTTCCAAAAT
>SLSH01000336.1 GCA_007130555.1 Bacteroidales bacterium | reverse complement strand
TGAATGGCTCCCCTATTTCATCTTTAAAGACACTATTTATTTCGATTTGTCCGAGATCCAGCTGTAAATGGCAGAATGGACAAGCAACAACGATAATATCCACGCCTTTTTCTCGCATTGCCATCAATTTGTCTTTGGTAAAATCAAGACTGACTTCTTTCGCCACACTCCTCACACCGCCACCAGCACCACAACACATCAATTTATCTTTGTAATCTATTGATTTTGCGCCAGTGAGCTCTACCAACTCATCAAAGAATCTCGGGTCTTCGAATTCTCCGCCCCAAGGTCTGAGATGATGCGGTTTCAGAAGATGACAACCATAATGGACCGCGGCTTTCAAATTTAATTTCTTTTTCATCTTTTTCTTTAAAGCCTCTAAACCAATTGCCTTATACAAGATCTCCGTTACGTGTCTAACCTTAACGCTTCCCTTGTAGTCCCGCCCGATTTTATTCAGCTCTTTGTTCACTTCGGTTCGGGTGGCTTTATTACTCTTCATTTGATGATCCACTTCACCAAGCGTTCCATAACAGCCGTTACACATGGTAACAATGTCAGCCTTATTCTGTTCGGCTATCGTAATATTTCGAGCGCCCATTGCAAGCCATGTCGGTGCATTAAATGAACGAAAAACGCCCGGAGCAGGACAGCATGAAGCACCTTGCATATCAATTAGATTAACTCCCAACTCATCCATCACAGATCGAGTTGCTCTTTCTATCATAGGATACCGATTCGGAATTACGCATCCCAAGTAAAAAGAATAATTTTTCTTCGCTTCTTCGGTCATATTTATTTCTCCTCCTCTTCTTCTTTACCAAAACCGACCAATTCATCGAATTTTAGTTCTTTGATCAGTTTTTGGACTTCTTCTACGGCCTCAGGATGAGAATGAACTGTGGGCGGAACTTTTTGCAAGCCCAAAGCCTCTCGTAGTTTTGCCCAATTGCCGTCTGTATCGCCAAGAGGAACCCCGTGTCCAGTTTTAATGAACATGTGGGTCAACCCTACGTGAGCAGGAAGCATATGACCTCTATCACTGGCCATGTTTCTTAACTTGATGATAATATCTGTAATCGGAATATCGCGGATACACCGTTCATAACATGTGTAACATGTCGTGCACAGCCAGATATCTTCATCTTCCAAGACCTCATCAAGACCAAGACAAGCCTTGCGAATGATCTCCCGGGTACGGTATGAAGTTCGCCGCCCGGAAGGACAGCTTGCGGTACAATTTCCGCACTGGATACAAGCCCGCAGCGCCTTCAGCGCGGCGTCCTTGACAATTTCATCAGCGAGGTCCGTTTTAATTTGTTTAATATTTTTTTTCGAGTTTAGTTTTTCCATATCAACCAACTTCTCTGTTTTTTCGCACGTTATATATATGAAAAAAGGAAAATTGCATAGTTCGTGCAATTCCGTAGCCCGTATTCTTCTTTGGCATCTCTTGTGCAAGAGCCTCCAAATCCTTCTAGCATTTGTAAGGATTTATCACTGGTCGCCAACGAAGAGTTTACGTTGATAAATCTCATTTCCCTCTGCATCCACTACAGTGAAATGGGCAGAGCATGATATTCAGCAATCGTAACATCGGACTACCATTTCTAGCAAATTAATAATTTTTTCTTCTACTTCTACTTTTTTTCCCATATTTTTTCCTCTTTTATTTATTTTATAAAAGGTTCAGGGAGCTTGACACTTGATAAGACATCTTCTTCGAAAATGCCCTTCGCAGTGGCTGCCAGAACTTTATTGATACCTCCAATGTTATGATTGGTCGCAACCAAAAGATTGAGTTGGGTACAAATTCCATCTTCGTCTGTATGAATATCATACAGCAAATTGCCCCGAGGAGCTTCTGTAAAGCCTACACCCCTTCCGGCTTTTGGTTCTACATCAAGAGTCTTAATATTCTCGGAACACACAGCAGGATCTTTAAGCAATTCTGCCACTCGTTCCAATGCTTCCACGGCCTCAATGATTCTTGCCCAATGATACGCAAATTGGTTATGAATAATATCACTCCCGACTTTTTCGCGCATCTGTTTCAAGGCACTTTGAGCCATCGGGGTTTTCATCCGTTCACACCCATTTACCATAGCCAGTGGACCAGCAACGTACATACCCTCCGGATATCCCACATCTTTTACAAAACAATGGGTTGCATATGAAGAGCTTGACACATGCTCCGAGACGACATCGAGATAATCCGTAGGATTATAAGCCGTCCGTTTGCCTTCGGGATCCGTAACGATCCAATCACCATCATAAATCTCGTGAACTCCATCTTTTGCCACGGAACAATAATACAAGGGAACCACTGCGACTTTCGCCACAACGTCCCAGTACTTTTCCACAACATCCACGGCGAGTTTCGCCGTCGCTTCCATAAATTCAAGCTGTTGATCAATCTGTCCTAAGAAATGTTCTCGTTGTTCCTCTGTCAAAGCTTTTTTCATCCCACCAACAATCCCTACTACGGGATGCACGGCTTTAGCACCAATCGCCGCACAGAGCTGTTGACCGAAATCCATCATTTGTAAAGCCATCTTTCCAACATCGGGCATGTCGTTAATAACAGACACAACATTTCGCTTCGCCGGACTTGCAAATGGTCCATACAAGAAATCCGGTGCAGCAAGGGCGAAAAAGTGTAATAAATGCGAGGAATATTGCTTGGCATTCATCAACAACCGCCGCAGTTTTTCAGCCGGCTCCGGAATCTCAATTCCCCAAGCGGCCTCCAC
>SLSH01000272.1 GCA_007130555.1 Bacteroidales bacterium | reverse complement strand
GGTGCCCTGTTCGGCGCCGAGCGTGCTCATACTTTCGCGGAAGGCTGGGGTAAGTTTCGGAGCAAGGGTTCGCTTGATCTCGATGGCGTGGACCCTGCCGTTGGGGTGCTCCAATACGAGATCCACCTCCGCTCCGGCGTGGGTGCGGTAGTGACTGGCGCTCACGCCGGGTGGTAGCAACGCGAGGATCTGCGCGAGGCAATAGCCCTCCCACGAGTGCCCGCACACCGGATGCCCGAGCAGTTGCTCGATGTTTTCCAATCCGCTCAGGCGGTGGAGCAAGCCGGTGTCCCGCCAATAGAGCTTGGGGGATTTGACAAGGCGCTTTCCGGCATTCCGGCTCCATGCGGGCAGGTTGCGAACAAGATAGAGTCCTTCCAGCAAGTCGATGTAGTGACGCACGGTCTTGCCATCAATGCCGAGGGCGTTGCCGGTCTGGCTGAGATTGACAATCCCGCCCTGTTGATGTGCTAGCATCGAGCAGAATCGACGTAACTGCATGGGGCTGGCAGTGACACCAAGTTGGGGAAGGTAGCGTTCAACGTAGCTGGTGAGGAAGTCATCGCACCACTGCATGGCAACCCAATCATTGGCAGCGAGGTAGGCATCCGGGTAGCCTCCCCGGAACCAGTGGCGCTCGAGCAATTCCCCGGGACGATTCAGTTCGGTGAGATGGAGCGGAGGCAACTCAAGGTAGCTGATTCTGCCAGCTAGGGTCTCCGCGCTTTGTTGCAGCAGCTCCGGTGAAGCTGATCCCAAGAGCAGAAACTGAGCGGAACGTTCTCCTTCCCTCCTCCGTTGGTCCACGAGGCTGCGCAAAACTGGAAAAAGCTCCGGTAGCCGCTGGATTTCATCAAGGATCACCAATTGACCGAAAAGCCGACTCAGGTAGAGTTCGGGATCCGCGAGTTTAGCCAGATCCGAAGGGCGTTCCAGATCCAGATAGTGACTCGGTTTTCCGGGATTCAACTCCATTGCCAAAGTCGTCTTGCCAACCTGTCGCGAGCCTAGTAGAGCAACCACCGGGCTCCTGTCCAAGCGCTCCGTGAGCAGGGCTTGCTGTCTTCGCATAATCACTTTATCCTAGAAAATGCGGAATAGATTCCTTGATTTCAAGGGAAAAATCGTGAATCAAGAGCTCCCACAGGCTGATTTTGCATTTGATTCATCACTCTCCATTGTCAATCTTGCGCAATTCTGTTTTCGGATGTGGGCGAGAATCTCGGCTCACTTTTGCAAGGAATTCTCATGAGCCAGATTGTAGTGGAGGATCTCAGCAAGGTTTACCGGGTGGCACTGCGGCGCGCGGGAATCCGTGGAGCTCTGGTGGGGTTGTTTCGTCGCCGTCATCGTGAAGTGAGGGCATTGGATCGGGTTGGTTTTACGATCGGGCAAGGGGAGTTGGTTGGGTATATCGGGCCGAATGGAGCCGGCAAAAGCACCACCGTGAAAATCCTTTCCGGCATTCTGGTTCCCAGTTCCGGACGGTGTCTGGTGGAAGGACGGGTTCCATGGCGGGAGCGGGTTGCGCATGTGGGGAATATCGGGGTGGTGTTTGGGCAACGAACCCAGCTCTGGTGGGATCTTCCAGTTGAGGAGTCCTATACCCTGCTACGCGATATCTATGGGATCCCCGCGGACCGCTATGCGCTGGTATTGCGGGATCTGGTTGAGCGACTTGATCTGGGAAGTCTCCTGGAGGTGCCGGTTCGTCAATTGAGCTTGGGACAACGGATGCGCTGTGACCTTGCGGCTTCATTGCTACATGAGCCGAGGATCCTCTTCCTCGATGAGCCAACCATCGGGCTTGATGCCGCCAGCAAGTTGGCCATGCGGGAGTGTGTCAAAACATTGAACCGGGAACACGGGGTGACCGTGATCCTGACAACCCATGATATGGATGACATCGAAGCTCTCTGTCGCCGTGTCATCGTGATTGGGAATGGGAAACTGCTGTGTGATGGGTCGCTTGCCGAACTGCGTCAACGGGTCACTCCGGAACGTCACTTGATCATCGACCTGCAAGAGGGTTGTTCCTGGATTGGCGCTCCGGAACACGGACGTCTGCTTGAACTGGAGGGAGGGCGGGTTCGCTTGGCTTTCGACCCCGGTGTGATCTCCGCCGCCGCATTGATCTCGGAGGTTATGGCGCAACATGCGGTGCGTGATCTCTTCGTGGAGAATCCACCGATTGAGCAGGTGATCGCACGACTCTATGCGGGAGAGATCTCTCCGTGAACCCAGCGGGAACGATTGTTTCGCTGCGTTTTCGGGAGATGCTGCAATACCGCGCGGCGGCATGGGCCGGTTTGTTTACCCAGATCGTATTTGGATTCATCATCCTGATGAGCCTCACCGCATTTTATGTTTCCGCTACGGTTGAACCGCCTCTCTCCAGGGAACAACTGGTGGTTTATATCTGGATCGGCCAGGCGCTATTTACTCTCATCCCATGGAATGTCGACCGTTCCGTCCAAGAGATGGTTCGCTCGGGAACCGTGGCCTACGAACTGGTGCGCCCCATGGACATCTATGCCTTGTGGTTTTACCGGACAATGGGATGGCGGTTTGGGATGGTCTTTACCCGGGCGGTCCCCCTGTTGGTTTTAGTTGGATTGATCTTCCCGTGGATTGGCATGGAACGATGGGCGCTGCCTCCTCCCGCCGGATTCATGGCATTGTCCACTTTTGTGGTCGCCATGGTGTTGGCGGGGGTTCTGGCGGTTGCGATTACCATGCTGATGCAGGTGGTTATCCTCT
>SLSH01000220.1 GCA_007130555.1 Bacteroidales bacterium | reverse complement strand
TTTAAAGATAATAATAAAAATATTATGCTGCAAAATTCAAATAAATTATTGTTTGAGGGTTTAACATTTGATGATGTACTTTTAACCCCTTCTTATTCGGAAGTTATGCCTTCACAGGTTAGTTTAGGTTCTGTTTTTTCAAAAAATATTAAAATTAATTCTCCTATAGTCTCTGCTGCAATGGATACTGTTACGGACAGCATGATGGCTATTGCAATATCAAGAGAAGGAGGCATAGGAGTTATTCATAAAAATATGAGTATTGAAGAACAGGCTAAACATATTTATCAGGTAAAAAGAGCCGAAAATGCAATGATAGTTGACCCTATTACAATTAATATTGATGCAACAATAGGCGATGCAATAAATATTATGACGGATTTTAATATAGGAGGAATACCGGTAGTTGATAAAGGAAAAAATCTGAAAGGCATTGTTACAAGCAGGGATTTGCGTTTTCAAACGGATTATCATAAACCTGTTAAAGACGTTATGACATCAGATAATTTAATTAAAACCGAGCAAAATATTGATTTGGATAAAGCAAAAGAACTTTTTAAACAATACAGAATTGAAAAACTGCCGGTAGTTGATAAAAACAATAAACTTGTAGGTCTTATTACCTTTAAAGACATAACCAAAGCTGCCGATTGTCCTTATTCTAGTAAAGATGATAAAGGACGATTAAGAGTAGCGGCAGCGGTAGGAATTGCTTCGGATTCAATGGAAAGAGTCAGCGAATTAATTAATATGAATGCAGATGCTATAGTAATTGATACTGCACACGGACATTCTAAGCCTGTTTTGGATTTACTAAAAAAAGTAAAAGCGAAATATCCAGATATAGATGTGGTAGTTGGAAATATTGCTACCGCCGAGGCAGCAGTACAATTAGTTAAAGCAGGTGCAGATGCCGTAAAAGTAGGCATAGGTCCCGGTTCTATTTGTACCACAAGAGTTATTACAGGAGTCGGCGTACCTCAATTATCAGCAATATATAATGTAGCAGAAGCAATTAAAAATACAGACGTCCCTGTAATTGCAGACGGAGGAATAAGATATTCGGGAGATATAGTAAAAGCAATTGCTGCAGGGGCATCATCAATTATGGTGGGAGGATTATTCGCAGGTACAGACGAAGCTCCCGGCGAAACAATAATTTATAACGGAAGAAAGTTTAAAACATATCGAGGAATGGGTTCTATCGAAGCTATGCAAAAAGGATCGAAAGACAGATATTTTCAGGATATGGAAGAAGATATTAAAAAATTAGTACCCGAAGGAATAACAGGCAGAGTACCTTATAAAGGAACTTTATCGGAAGTTATGTATCAATTGATAGGAGGACTAAGAGCAGGAATGGGATATTGCGGAACAAAAACAATTAAAGAATTACAAAAAAACGGAAATTTCGTAAGAATTACTCAAACGGGAATAATAGAAAATCATCCGCATGATATATCTATTACCAGAGAAGCTCCAAATTATTCAAGAGAAAGAGGTTTGTGAAAAATATATATATAATGTTTAATTTTAAATTTATTTAAAATATGAAAAAAATATTTTATTTATTTATTGCTGTTCTTTTAATAAATAATCTGTTTGCTCAAAACAATATTTTGCTGGAAATTGATGACGAAAAAATTACGACGAAAGAATTCCTGCATATTTATAAAAAGAATAATACCGGAGATGATGCAATGACATTAGAGGCTATGAACGAATATATGGATTTGTTTATAAATTTTAAACTTAAAGTTCACGAAGCAAAAAAAATGAGATTAGATACAAGTGAAAAATTTATAAATGAACTCAGAGGCTACATATCTCAATTGGCTCAACCCTATCTGACAGATAAAGAAGTAGAGGAAAAAATGATAAAGGAAACTTATAACAGAATGCTTTATGATGTTAACGTGAGTCATATATTGATAAGAGTTGACGGAATGGCATTGCCAGAAGATACGGTTAAAGCATATAATAAAATAAAAACAGTTTATAAAAAACTTCAGGAAGGTGATGATTTTGAAGAAGTTGCAAAAGAGTTCTCAGAAGACGAATCTGTTAAATTTAATGATGGTAATTTGGGTTATAGAACTGCTTTAGGTATGGTATATTCTTTTGAAACTCAAATGTATAATACTCCCGTTGGAGAGTTTTCTAAACCTTTCAGAACAAATTTTGGTTATCATGTTTTAAAAGTTAATGACAAACGCCCTGCAAAAGGAAGATATAATGTGGCTCATATTATGATGTTAACACCCGAAGGTTCGGGACAAACGCTTAATAAACAGGCAGAAGAAAAAATCTATGAAATCAAAGAAAAAATTGAAGCAGGCGAAGATTTTGCAGAACTGGCAAAAGAACACAGCCAGGATAGAAGAAGTGCCGAAAACGGTGGAGTTATCGGATGGGTAAATGTGGGAGGAAGAATGATACCCGAATTTGAAAATGCCATTTTTGAAATCAACGAAATAGGGCAAATGTCAGAACCGCTTAAAACAAACTTCGGATGGCACCTGATTAAAGTAATCGACATTGAACCTGTTAAACCTTTTGAAGAAATTAGAAACGAAATCATTTCAAAAATATCAAATACCGAAAGAGCTGCGAAAAGCAAAAAAAGCCTTTTGGCAAAACTTAAAGACGAATATGATGTGAACATTTATAAAAATAATCTTAAGGCTTTTTATAAACTCGTTACCGATTCAATATTTCACGGAACATGGACTATTGACGATAATACTGAACTATCGGAAGTTTTATTAAGTTTTAAAGACAGGAAATATACTCAGAAAGATTTCTACGAATATATTAACAGATTTAACAGAAGACAAAAGCCTTTGCCGATTAAACCTTTTGTTGATAATAATTTTGAAAATTTTATCGATAAAATGATAATTGCCTACGAAGAAACCATTCTTGAAGAAAAATATCCTGATTTTAAATACCTGATAAACGAATATCACGACGGAATTCTATTGTTTGAATTAACCGATATGAAAGTCTGGTCAAAAGCAATTAGTGATACGGCAGGACTAAGAAAATTCTACAATGCAAATAAAAATAATTATATGTGGGATTACAGATATGAAACAAAGATATTTGAGTGTAAAGATGAAAGGACTTCAAAAAGATTATATAGAGCATTGAACAAAGATTGGAGTATGGACAGAATAGAAAGTTCCCTGAATAAAAAAGATTCCAGCGCGGTGGTTTTAACTATGCATGATGTTTTTGAAAAAGGAATAAATCCTGAAGTTGACGAGATAATTAAAGATAATAATATTCCCGAAGAAGCAGGATTTAATAAGGTAATAGAACTTAAAAATAACAGAATTGCTCAAATTTCAGTAATAAAACCTCAGAACAAATCAATTGATGAAGCAAGAGGAATTATAACTGCCGATTATCAAAACTTTCTCGAAAAAGAATGGATTAAGGAGTTAAGAAATAAGTATAATGTTAAATTGCACGATGAAGTTTTGAAAAAAATCGTTAGATAAGATAAAATTAAATGTCTGCAAATATGTTAAAACATAAAAAATATAAGCGTTTCAGACAAATTTGTTATTTAGTAATAATATCATTTTGCATTATAACATTTATGTCTTGTGAAGATGTACAGTATGTAGATAAAAATGTTATAGCAAGTGTTTATAAAGATAAATTATTTGTTGAAGATATTCTAAGTTATATGCCGAGAGAATTATCGGAAGAAGACAGTTTATTATTTGTCGAAAATTATATAAATAATTGGATAACAGATAAATTATTGTATTATAATGCAAAAAATGAACTTAGAGATACATTTGATATAGTTTATAAAATAAATGAATACCGTACTCAATTATATGTGCATAAATATAAAGAACATCTGATTGACGCTAATCTTAATATGAATGTTCCGTATGAGGAAATAATTGATTATTATGATAATAATTTAAGCGAATTGACTCTTGACCAGATTTATGTTAAAGCCCATTACTTAACAATAAATGTACTGGCAGAAACTTATTACAGGGAAAGATATGCAGTATTGGAAACAGAAGCCGGAGATCATCAGAAACTTTTGGATTTCTGCGAAGGAACAGGACGCCGTGCATATTTTTTGGATGAATGGACTAAACTTGACGATTTGTTAAGAACAATCAGTTATATTGAAGTGTATAATCCAAACAGATTAAGATACGACAGGTTGATTGTTAGTACAGATAATGAATTCAGATATATCGTAAAAATAAATGACTATTTGCTTAAAGGAAGTCCGGTGCCGGTAGAAATCATAAAATCCGATATTATCGAAATAATTCTGAATAAACGAAAAAAAGATATGTTGGAACAAAAAAAGAAAGAATTAATATCTGAAGGTATAAGAATGGAGTATGTAAATGTATATTTAAATTAGAATATATTATAAAAAATCAACAAATGATAAAAAAAATCAAATTATTTTTAACGGCAATATTTTCTATTATTTTTCTTACATCTGTTTCGCAAGAAATAATAGACGAAATAGTTGCAGTAGTAGGAGATAAAATTATTTTAAAATCCGACATAGAAAGTCAGCATATTCAAATTATATCTCAGGGATATTCTCAGGGAGAAGGTGATACTAAGTGTGATATATTGGAAGAAATGCTCTTTCAGAAATTATTGCTTAATCAGGCTTTATATGATAGTGTTGAAGTTACAAATAACGAAGTGGACAGGGAAATAAACAGAAGATTAAATGTTTTTATAAATCAATACGGGTCCGAGCAAAAATTAGAAGAATTATACGGAAAATCCATCGCGGAAATAAGAGCGGATTTTCGTTATATTATCAGAGACCAACTTCTTACGCAAAGAGTACAAATGAAATTGGTAGAAGAGATATCGGTAACACCTAGCGAAGTTAAACAATTTTTTAATTCCATACCTAAAGACAGCCTTCCTGTTATTGATGCTTATTTCGAGTATTCCGAACTGGTTATTGAACCAAAAATTAGTCAGGAAGAAAAAAAAGAAGTAATCGAAAAACTGGAATCTATACGGCAAAGAATCCTTGACGGAGAAAGTTTTGAAACATTAGCCGTTTTATTTTCCGAAGACCAGGGCTCTGCAATGAGAGGAGGAGAACTTGGATTTGCCTCAAGAGAAGACCTGGTACCCGAATTTGCGGCAGTAGCATTTAATCTGAATATATCCGATGTTTCAAGGGTAGTCGAAACCCAATTTGGATATCATATTATTCAACTTGTTGAAAGAAGAGGAACTCTGATTAATGTCAGACATATTTTGATGACACCGAAAATAAACGAAGAACAATTAGAAATTGCTGAAAAAAAAATCGGAGAAATTTATGAATTAATTAAAAACGATTCTGTGAGTTTTGTTGAAGCTGTCCGTGAATACAGCGACGGAGAATCAAAATTTAACGACGGCATAATAATAAACCCCATGACAGGAACAACAAAAATTCCTGTAAATATTGTTGAACAGGGAACCAGAAGAATCTTAAACAGATTAAATCCCGGAGAAATAAGTAATCCGTTTTTAAGTCTGAACAATAAAAATCAAAGAGTACTTAAAATTATTAAGCTAGACAGAAAAGTAGAAGAACATATCGCAAATCTTGATGATGATTACCGTGATATACAGGAATACGCCCTGCAACAAGCTCAACAGGATTTTATGCTGAAATGGATTAATGATGCAATAGGCAGATTTTACATCAGAATTGACGATTCTTATGCTAATTGCCAATTTAATTATGCCGACTGGGAAAAAAAAACAATAATTGAATAAATTAAAGTTTCACGGTTGAATTAACAATTGTGTAAGTATTTGACTCCGTAACAAAACAAATTTCATTACAAAATCATTTTTTTTATTATTTTTGCAAAAAGATACTGATATAATCTATGGGTAATATTGTTGCAATAGTAGGTCGTCCTAATGTCGGCAAATCAACACTTTTTAATCGCCTGGTCGAAAGAAGAGAGGCTATTGTTGACAATGTTAGCGGAGTTACAAGAGACAGAATATACGGACATTGTTTCTGGAACGGCAAAACTTTCTCGGTCGTTGACACGGGAGGATTTGTGGATAATACTGATGATGTATTTGAAAAAGAAATTGCCAAACAGGTACTGATAGTTATCGAAGAAGCTGATATAATCGTTTTTATGGTAGATGTTGAAGCAGGTATTACCGATTTGGATAGCACTGTAGCACAAATCCTGAGAAAAACCGAAAAACCCGTTTTCCTTGCTGTAAATAAAGTTGATTATAATGCCAGAATTAAAGATGCTTATGAATTTTATAATCTCGGACTAGGAGAAATTTATTGCATATCCTCTATAAATGGCTCCGGCACAGGAGAAATTTTGGATGATATTACAAAAAATCTGAAAGATAAAAAAGAAGATTTTGATGAGGAAGCCGAACTTCCGAAATTTGCATTTGTAGGTCGTCCTAATGTCGGCAAATCTTTACTTACCAACGTATTGATAGGAGAGGAGCGGAATATTGTAACGGATATCGCAGGAACAACAAGAGATGCAATAAATATCAGATATAAAAAATACGGACACGATTTTATTCTTATTGATACCGCAGGTCTCAGAAAAAAAACCAAAGTAAGCGAAAACCTTGAATTTTATTCGGTTATGCGTGCAATACGTGCAATCGAACATGCCGATGTGTGTTTTATTATGATAGACGCCCAATCAGGAATGGAAGCCCAGGATGTAAATATTTTAAGATTAGCAAAAAAAAATAAAAAAGGAATTGTAATTTTAGTTAATAAATGGGATTTGATAGAGAAAGATTCAAAATCAACAAAAGTATTTACCGAAACCATAAAAGAAAAAATATCTCCTTTTACAAATGTCCCTGTTTTATTTATATCGGCTTTATATAAACAAAGAATACATAAAATTTTAAATATAGGAATGGAGGTCTATAATAACAGAAAACAACGAATTTCCACATCAAAGCTTAACGATTATCTGCTGGGAGCAATATCAAACTACCCGCCTCCTTCGGTAAAAGGGAAATATATTAAAATCAAATATGTAACACAATTACCGACAGTAACGCCAAAATTTGTGTTTTTTGCCAATTTTCCCCAATATATTAAGGAATCTTATACAAGATATCTTGAAAATAAAATCCGCGAAGAATTCAATTTCGAAGGTGTACCAATAGATGTTTTGTTTAGGAAAAAATAAAATTATTGAATATCGAATAAGGATTTTTGATTTGAGAAGGTTTGGGAGACACTTCTAATGCGGTGGTTTCGAGACGCAACTCCCTTTGGTCGTTGCTCCTCAACCACCTTGCTTTCTCGTATGCAAGGTGGTTGAGTCGCTCATCGAGCGGAGTCGAGATGGAGTCGAAACCACCGCACTTGAAAGCCGAAACCACCGCACTTGAAAACCCAAAACCCACCACAGGGGCGGTAGCCCCGTAATATTTGTAAATTCAAAATCTCTCCTGATAACTAAGGTACAGCGTACCGTGATATTATAAATTGATTAACGAACAAGGAACAACGATTTTTGATTTATGAAAGATTACGATACATTTTGATTTTTTTTCATTATTGTCCGACAAAAATTTACAAAAACTTTTAAAACCCTTTTACAAGTATGCCATTCATGATAATCAACCATAGAATAGGTTGATTTAGTGTTTTTGTGATTTTGTGGCAGAAAGAATGTTGAAATTTAGTCGGACAATAGTGATTTTTTTATAAAAAACTACATCCACAGATATTTTAGCCAGAAAAAATAAAAAAAATATAAATAATTCCGATACAAATTTCTTTTTAAAAATCAAATTACTATATTTGCTTTTTGCAAATAAAACAATTTTTTAATGGAACGGGTAAAACTTGAGGTATTAGGCTTATCGTACAGTCAGACACAGGCAGGAGCTTATGCCTTAATTCTTGCGGTAAAAGACAGCGAACAGCGTATTCCTATTATTATCGGCGGATTCGAAGCCCAGTCTATTGCAATACAATTAGAAGGATTGGTTCCTCCGCGTCCGCTTTCCCACGACCTTTTTTATCAGTTTGCAAAATCATACGAGATTTTTTTGAAAGAAGTTATTATTTATAAACTTGAAGAAGGAGTTTTTTATTCAAGTTTACAATTTGAACATAATGGTAATATTAAAACAATAGACTCCAGAACATCTGACGCCGTTGCATTAGCATTAAGATTTAAAGTCCCGATTTATACAACACGCGAAATTGTTGAAAAAGCAGGAATTATTATTAATCTTTCTAAAGATAAAGACAGCGTAAACGAAGTTAAAACATCCGGAAAAAAACAAAAACCCCGGATACATGATATTACCAAATTAACTGTAAAAAAACTTGAAAAAATGATGCAGGAAGCGATTATTAATGAAGATTATGAAAGAGCATCAAAAATCAGAGATGAAATAAATCGGAAAAAAACGAAATGAATAAAATTATTAAATTATTTGTTTTTATCTTTTTAGCAACAGGTTCTTTTGCTATGTCCGATAACGTAACAACCGGACATGATTCTGATTATGATTCCGATTTATCCGTTTTACATAATGACACTTCTGAAAATAACATTTCGGAAATTACCAAAAAAGAATCTGAACCTGCAAAAGAAGATACTGTGGACGAACAGGAAATTACCGTGTCGGCATTATCTGGATTTACTGTAAAATCTTTGCTCAGAGGTGCACTGGGAATGTTAGTGCTGATATTTATTGCGTGGATTTTTAGTAATAACAGAAAAAAAATCTCGTGGAGAGTCGTTTTTATAGGTCTTAGTGCACAGGCACTTCTGGCAATAGGAGTATTAAAAGTCCCTTTTATTCAGGTAATTTTCGAATTTGTCGGGAATATTTTTGTAAAAATACTTAATTTTTCAGGCGAAGGAGCAGAGTTTTTATTAGGCGGATTATTGGATGTAAATACTTACGGATATATATTTGCATTTCAGATTCTACCTACAATTATATTCTTTTCTGCTCTTACAAGTGTTTTGTTTTATCTCGGAATAATTCAGAAAGTTGTTTACGGACTGGCATGGGTAATGACAAAAGCTATGAAAATTAGCGGTGCAGAGAGTTTATCTGTTGCAGGAAATATTTTTTTAGGACAAACCGAAAGTCCGCTTATGATAAAAGCATATCTCGAAAAAATGAATAAATCGGAGATACTTTTGGTAATGATAGGAGGGATGGCTACTGTTGCAGGAGGAGTTCTCGCAGCATATATCGGATTTCTCGGAGGAAATGACCCCGAAATGAGGCTGATTTTTGCAAAACACCTGCTGGCAGCATCCGTAATGGCTGCTCCGGGAGCAATAGTAGTCTCAAAAATCCTGTGTCCGCAAACCGAAGACCCAAGCAGAGATATTGAAATACCAAAAGATAAAGCAGGTACTAACTTCCTGGATGCAATGTCAAACGGTACCGGCGAAGGATTAAAACTTGCAGTTAATGTTGCAGCCATGCTGCTGGTATTTGTTGCTTTTATTGCTTTGTTTAATTTTGTAGTCGGTAAAATAGGTATGTGGACAGATTTGAATCCTGTTATTTATCAGTTTACTAACGGACAATACGAAGAACTCTCTCTGCAATTTATTCTGGGCTATGCTTTTGCCCCGCTGATGTGGCTGATAGGCGTCGGAACAGAAGATATAACTCTTGTAGGAAGATTACTCGGAGAAAAAATTATTATGAGCGAATTTATAGGATATATAAGCCTGGCAGAATTAAAAGGCGTAGCAGCTTTTTCTCACGAAAAATCAATTATTATGGCAACTTATATGCTGTGCGGATTTGCTAATTTTGCTTCTATAGGAATACAAATAGGAGGAATAGGCTCATTAGCTCCAGGACAACGTAAACAACTCTCAATCTTCGGAATGAGAGCACTGCTGGGAGGAACACTGGCTTCCTTACTCTCGGCAACAATGGTAGGAATAATATTAGGATAAAATAATATAAAATGCAACAATATCTGGATTTATTAAAATACGTGAAAAACAATGGTGTGGAAAAATCCGACAGAACAGGAACCGGAACTATTAGTGTATTCGGACATCAGATAAGATTTGATTTGCAAAAAGGATTTCCCTGCCTTACCACCAAAAAATTACACCTGCGTTCAATTATATACGAACTTCTGTGGTTCTTAAAAGGTGATACAAATATCAAATATCTTAAGGATAACGGAGTATCAATATGGGATGAATGGGCAGATGAAAACGGAGAACTCGGGCATGTGTACGGATACCAATGGAGAACGTGGCCAACTCCCGACGGGAAAAGTATAGACCAGATTGAAAATTTGGAAAAATCATTGAAAAATAATCCCGATTCACGAAGACATATAGTAAGTGCATGGAATGTCGCCGATGTGGATAATATGGCTCTGCCTCCCTGTCATGCCCTGTTTCAGTTTTATATTGCAGACGGAAAATTATCATGTCAGTTATATCAGCGAAGTGCCGATTTGTTTCTCGGAGTGCCTTTTAATATTGCATCTTATGCACTGTTTACAATGATGATGGCACAAGTTACGGGATATAAATACGGAGAGTTTATCCATACTTTCGGAGATGTGCATATATATCTGAACCATCTTAAACAAGTTGATTTGCAATTGTCGCGTACTACGAAACAATTGCCCGTAATGAAAATAAATCCGAATGTAAAAAGTATTTTTGACTTTAAATACGAAGATTTTGTACTTGAAAATTATGAACCGCATCCGCACATTAAAGCAAAAGTATCAGTTTAATTAACATAAGATAAAATATTGAATATCAAATAATTAAAATATTATGAGTTTTACAATTATTGTAGCAATAGCAGAAAACAATGCAATAGGAAAAGATAATGATTTGCTTTGGCATATTTCGGGAGATTTGAAAAGGTT
>SLSH01000005.1 GCA_007130555.1 Bacteroidales bacterium | reverse complement strand
CTGTTCTGCCATCGGATGAATTTCTCTCAGCACTGCCGAGAGATTTTTATTGTCGGAAATCGTCCGTTCATATAAGCCACTGTCAATCTGTCTTTCAAGCTCTCTTGAACTATACTTTTCTTGTCTGGCAAGCCGAAGGTAGAATTCCCGTTCTTCGTTACTGTCAGATTTTGAGATAATAAGTAGATTATTAGTCCAACTAATTTCTCTCAGCAGTGCCGAGAGTTTTTCATTATTGCTGTAAACTTCATAAAACTGTCTCATTCTCCAAATATTTTGAGCAGAAAAACCCTTTATATCGGGTTCATTTTCTCTGATAAAATCAGATAAATCCTGAACGACAGATTTACCCCACTCACTGGTTTTAAGCTTGTGATAAACATAAGCTCCTATTTGCCAATACAATTCAATTAAGCCGGTATTAACCGAAAGATTAATCTTTGCCTTGGCTACCCTGATTAAGGTTTGTACTTCGACAAATTGATTGGATAAATTATTTTTGTTTTTCATTATTTATAATTTTTTCTAACAATACTGCCAATTGACTATAAACAAAGTCAAAATCAGGCAAATTATTCTGACCTAATTGATGTTTAAGGCTGCTTTCCCATTCATTTTTATTGATATTTTTTTTTGTCGCATTAATAAATTGTTCTACATTTCTTATTTCTATGTTTTTACTATGTGCTTTTTTAAATAATACATTTTGAATTTTCGGTATCTGGATAGAATCAATTTTTGATAGCAAGTACCAATTATCATAAATATCTCTTGGTCTATTTCTTTGTACTAATGCTCGAATTTTTTCAGCGATAATTTCATTTAAGCAATATGTACTTATGCTGTTTGTTATTTTTCGACTATCTGAATATTGATGAATTAATGATTTATTTTCTATCCTTAAAACTAACTTTTCAGAGTAGCTTATATCAACTTTTATGCTTGTTTGCCATCTTTCTAGAGGCAGTGGTTTTTTGTTTGGGTGATGGTCTGCTCCCCAAAATTTAATTTTTATTTTATATCCTTGATCAACATCGTCTGATACATTGGGAGTTATAAAATCCAGATGGAATTTTGCACCGCTATTATTTTCTGCAATACGATTAATTTTAAGGAATAATTTTTCGTTCACTGTAAAATTTTTATCTAATAATGTTAAGTCAATATCTTCTGAAAATCTGTAGTTCTTTACATAGCATTTGCTAATGCAAGTACCTCCTTTAAAAACAAAATTATTCTTTATTTCCGGCAACGAATACATGGCATTTATATAATGCCCTAAAACCCAATCTTTGTCGATTGTTGATTTAGGGACTTCTCTCTCTTCTGCAAGATTAATTATTTCTTTTTGTGTTATCATTTTTAACTTTTTGCCAGATTAATTATTTCTTGCTCTTTAATATTTAATATCAATCTCCATCTACTAAGTGTTTTCTCATTTTTGCCTCCATATCTTAAAAATGGAGTATATTTTTCATTTCGCATAGCTAAAGCAAATTGTATAAATTTATCCATTTTAGGTTTATTCAATAATTCTGTTAAATATGCCAAACGCTTTATTATAGATTTATTGTCAAATACCTCGCAATATTTAATCAATTTATTTTGATTAATCTGTGCGTTATTAAAAGCCTTAATTATTTCAGAATATCCTCCGGAGTACTCGGGCAAATCGAAACTATCAATAATTGTTTTTTCAATGTCTGTTATATTAAATGTGTGGTTGCCATAACCTTCCGATTTATAGCCAAATAATTTCTTGTTATTAATTTGAATAAATTTATATTGCACTCCAAAAATATTTTTATTTTTTTTCCATTGATTTGTTTGAATAAAAATTGTATTCGGTATTTGTTCGGTTAAACCATGAAAATTTAATGCAGACCAGTAGGATATGCCTCCGCTTTTAACAAGGAAATTACCAATAATCAACTCATCAGAGAAATTGTGTCTGCAGTATTTTCCTTTTTCAATTTTTCGCAACAAGCCGGTTTCTACTAATCTGTTTAATCCTCTATTTATATAATTATCAGTTAAGCTTTCTATTTGTGACAACTGACTTGTATTAAAAATATCAAGTCCGTTATCATCAATAAATTCTAATATTTTTGCCTCTATATTTTTCATAATAACATTACCTTTTGTTGTGTTATTTATTTTGTTCTAAAAGTCGCAAATCTTACTATTAGTCGCTGTATATCAATATGCTTTATACTTAATATTTGACAATTCATCGTGCAAAGATAACACAATAAAAGGTAAAATAAAATTATTATTATTATTTGTCTCTAAATACTCTTTTTTGCCTGTGTCTAAATCAAACTTGAGAGAAACTTTAATATCATTTTTACCTAGTTTCATATTTTTTCTAACAATACTGCCAATTGCCTATAAACAAAGTCAAAATCAGGCAAATTATTCTGACCTAATTGATGTTTAAGGCTGCTTTCCCATTCATTTTTATTGATATTTCTTTTTGTCGCATTAATAAATTGTTCTACATTTCTTATTTCTATGTTTTTACTATTGTTTTAGCCCCCCAAATATACTGACAAAATTATATTTTAAAAATAGACTTAATTTTGTCAGTATGGAAAAAGAAAATTTACAACAGAGCAAAACCTTGCAATTCTTAAGGATGCATCAGAGAATGGTGTTAGTGTAACACTTGTAAAGTATGAAATCTTTATTGACATGCAATTTTTAGACATCTATAAATACGCATATTATGATCTAAACGAGTATAATAAGAATTTGTTTATAAACTG
>SLSH01000142.1 GCA_007130555.1 Bacteroidales bacterium | reverse complement strand
GTAGGTGCGGCAATATATATTATTGTAATAAATGCCGTTGTGCCGAGAGCTATATAAAACCATTTCAGTAGTTTTTCCTTATTATAGTTATATTTCAGCAATTCTCTGACGCCTAACACAGCAAGTAATGGTATTGTAAATTCAGCAATAAGCAGTGTCATTGCCACAACTCTGAATCTGTTGTAATACGGGAAATAATCTAAAAACAAATCTGAGAACCACATAAAATTTTTACCCCAAGCCAGCATTATTGACAGTACTGTTGCAGTAAGTATCCACCATTTTATTCTGCCTTTAACTATCATCAGTCCAAAGACAAATAAAAATACGACAAAAGCCCCGACATAAACCGGTCCTGATGTAAAAGGCTGATTTCCAAAATATACCGGCATACTTTGAACAACCTGCCTTGCAGTTTGTGGTCCAAAAACTCTTTCAACTGCTTTAAAAGTTTCGGAATCTTCGCTTAAGGGTCCACCTGATACTCCTCCTTTAAGATTTGGAATTAATAATGTCAATGTTTCATCAATGCCATAACTCCACTGAACCGCATAAGATTTGTCCAAACCTGTGGTTCTGTCTTCTTTTCCTGAAGAAAGATCAGTTTGTCCGCGTATGGAGTGAGTCAGATATTCTTTTGTAGTTAAAAAATGAGCTGCATTTATTCCCAAAGCAATTACAGCTCCAAAAATCAATACCAAAGAAGTTTTTAAAAACCTTGGAATTATTTTTTCTTTAATAGCAGCAAAAAACTCAAATATTACATAAATCAAAGCAATCAGAAAGGTATAATAAGTAATCTGCATGTGATTGGCAGCTATCTGAACAGCGAGAAAAAATGCCATAATCATCATTCCCGCCCACATTCTTTTTCGGGAATAAGCCAAATACACGCCTCCTATAATCGGAGCCATAAACCCTATCGAAATTGCTTTGGTTACATGCCCTGCCGCAATAATTATATATAAATATGAAGACAAGCCGAATGCAATAGCACCCAGCAGAGAAATCCACGGGTCAATTCTGAAAATCAATAACATTATATAAAAACCCATGAAGTACCAGAATATATGGTCAAACGGACGGTAATTACCAAAACAAATTGTACGTAAAATTTTATCAAAAATGTTTTGTTGTTTCGGGGTTGTGATGATGTATGTAGGCATCCCTCCAAATATACTGTTTGTCCATAAAACAGTCCTGTTATGCTCATTCTGATAATCAAGCATCTCTTTTGCAACTGCCTGCCATTTAGCATAATCATGTGTTTTTACCCTTTTATCCTGAAATAAAGGCGAAGCGAAAATACTTGAGATAATTAGAAAAATAAGAATCGCCATTAAATGAGGAAAAATCTCTTTCTGAAAATTAATCTTTAATTTCATGTGTTTTAAATTTATTTTTATTTGTCTGACAAAGATAAAATATTTATAAATAAATCAAGTTAATATTAAGGCATTTAAATTATTTTTACAAAAAATATTTTAATGAGCAGGCAAAAAAAAATAATTGTTTCGGTAAGCAACGACATCACAGCAGATCAAAGAGTACATAGGGTTTGCAATACACTTTTAGAAGAAGGCTTTGAAGTAATATTGCTCGGAAGAAAATTCAAAAACAGCCTGAAATTAAATAATCGCAATTATAAATGTATAAGATTCAGACTTTTATTCAATAAAGGATTTTTGTTCTATTTTTGTCTGAATTTCAGGATTTTTATTTATTTGCTTTTTAATAAATCCGGTTTTTTGCTGGCAAACGATTTGGATACTTTACCCGCTAATTATCTTGCCGCAAAAATAAAAGGCTGTAAATTATTTTACGACAGCCACGAGCTTTTTACCGAAGTTCCCGAACTCGAAAACAGAAAATTTGTAAAAAAGTTCTGGCTTGGAATAGAAAAAATCTGTTTCCCGAAAATTCATAAAGCATATACAGTTAGCGAATCTATTGCCGGATATTATCAAAAAAAATATAATATTAATTTTTCTGTTGTCCGTAATCTCCCTTATTACCGAAAAGATAAAACGGAATATCTGCAACGCGATAATATATTAATATATCAGGGTGCTCTTAACAAGGACAGAGGACTTGAATTACTGATTGAAGCAATGCAATATATTGATAAACACAAACTTATAATTGCAGGAGACGGAAATTTAAGTAATGAATTAAAGATTTTATGCAAAAAATTAAATCTTAACAGTAAAATAGAATTTACGGGCAAATTGGCATTTGAAGATTTAAACGAGCTTACATCAAAAGCTTTACTTGGTTTTTCTTTAGAGCAAAATACCAATCTAAATTATTATTATTCATTACCCAATAAAATATTTGATTATATAAATTCCGGCACTCCCGTTCTTTGTCCGGACTTGCCCGAAATGAAAAAAATCATCGAAAATTATAATACAGGCACAATATTTTCGGGTACAACTGCAAAAGAACTGTCAGAAAAAATATCCGAAGTATTAAATGATAATAATAAATTAATCGAATGGCATAATAACTGTATAAATGCTTCTAAAGAATTATGCTGGGAAAATGAAAAAGAGAAACTTAAATCGGTTTTTTTGTAGTGTTTTTCAAGTCTTACTTCCTGTTTAACTTTGCTTCTACACATAGAGTAGCATGAGGTACAGCTCTCAGTCTTTCTTTTGGAATAAGTTTGCCTGTTTCTCTGCATATTCCGTAAGTATTAGTTTCAATTCTTACAAGTGCGGCTTCAAGGTGTTTTATGAATTTTGCCTGTCTTTGTGCGATTTTACC
>SLSH01000228.1 GCA_007130555.1 Bacteroidales bacterium | reverse complement strand
TGGATTATTTTCCAAAAGATTTTTTAATGATTATTGATGAAAGTCATGTAACAATTCCACAAATCAAAGGAATGTACGGAGGCGATAGATCCAGGAAAGAAAATCTTGTAAATTACGGATTTCGTTTACCGGCGGCATTGGATAACAGACCTTTAAAATTTGATGAGTTTGAGGAAAGAGTTAATCAGGTTATTTATGTAAGTGCCACTCCGGCTGATTATGAACTGGAAAAAACCGGTGGAATAATTGTTGAACAAATTATCAGACCAACGGGGTTACCTGACCCTCTGATTTTTGTCAGACCTACAGGTAATCAGATTGATGATTTAATGAATGAAATATCAATAAGAATCGATAGAAATGAAAAAATACTGATAACTACTCTGACAAAACGTATGGCAGAAGAACTATCCGGATATTTATCCAAACATGATGTAAAAACCAGATATATACACTCTGATGTTGATACAATTGAACGTGTGAAAATTCTTGCAGGATTACGGGAAGGAGAATTTGACGTTATTGTAGGGGTAAACCTGTTACGTGAAGGACTGGATTTACCCGAAGTTTCATTAGTTGCAATTCTTGATGCAGATAAGGAAGGATTTTTAAGATCGGAACGTTCTTTAACCCAAACGGCCGGTCGTGCTGCAAGAAATTTAAACGGAAAAGTAATTATGTATGCAGATAAAATTACTGATTCTATGAGAAGAACTATTGATGAAACTAACCGAAGAAGAGAAAAACAATTGAAATATAATGAAATTAATAATATTACACCAACTCAGATATATAAAGCACAAAGGGATATTCTCGGGAAGAAAGGGGAAAAGAAATTAAAAGAATATCAGACTGATGAAACAATCCGTATGGCAGCTGATCCTGTAATAAAATACATGGATATAAATCAACTGGAAAAAAGTTTGAAGCACACTAAAAAACTTATGGAAAATGCAGCGAGCAAACTGGATTTTGTTCAGGCTACAAAATATCGTGATGAAATGTATGAGTTGGAGAGAATTTTAAAGGAAAAAAAGGAATAAAATAGTTCTATTGGTCTTCCATCAATATAAATTTTACATTTGCAGAATAAACCCCTGGAGCGGCATATTGTCCGCCAACTAATTCCAATGGTGTTCCGTCGTTATCTCCTGCTGCAGGAAAGACGGGTGGTAATCCAGGTAGTATCCGATAATCAATTGCAAAATAATAATCGTTGGGTCCGTCTGTTATGTAACTACCGCCCGGAACTCCCTGAAACGGACCTGTTCCCGTATGTCCGTAGATATATTTTTCGTTTGTTCCCGGAGCAATATATGGATTTCCATGATAATATATACTGTTTCGTCCCGGTTGAACGACCTCTTTTGGTAAAAAAGGAAGACTGTAATCGCAAGGAGTAGCTGCGTTGCAATCCTGACCATCGGCATATATGTTATTATTATGTTGATGTAATTCCAGTAAACTTAGCGGTAAATCACCAACTGCATTTATTCCGCCTCCCGGATATAAAATATGACTATCCCAGTATTCTCCGTCTTGAGAAGTTGCAACTGCATATAAATCCCATTGAACCGATGATGATACTTTAAGTATTGTTGCCGAATGCTTTACAATTCCTGAATGATAAGCTTGTATATTATCAAATATAAAATCAACTTGTGTCGGAGTTGTCATTTGAAGTTGTAATATAGGCTGAAAGTCTATTGTAATTGTAACAAAAAATTCTGCAATTAATCCACCATGATCTCCTACAGGAGGGTCTCCTACAACAGGATCATCATCCCCGGGGTCAGGTGGTGGCGGAAGCTGAGCAAATGCATTTGTAATTCCCAAAAATAACAACACTATTATTAAACTAATTTGCTTTTTCATCTCTACTCTTTTATTTATCTGTATTAAACTATACTATTAATATATTGCTATCTTTTCTGTTTTGATGTTTTCGTTTGTCTTAACTCTCACTATATATATACCGGAAGGCAAATGATTTAAGTCAGTTGTATTTGTTTTTGACTCTTTAATTTTCCTGCCTTCAATACTATATATTTCAATGTTTTCTAACAACTGATTTTCAGTATTGACATATAATGTTTTATTATAAGAATTAATTTGTATATTATTTAAAGAAAACTCTTTTGAAGTTGTGGGAATAGAAGCTATCATAAATCTGTTTTCTGCATCTCCCGGTGTTGCATTAAAAGTATAGTTTTGTCCGTTTTCAATTAATTCTTGTGTAACTTTATCATATAGATAAATATCAGAATTACCACCATCTAAAGAATAATTAAAATTTATAGTATATGCAGCAACAACTCCCGGTCTGAAAAATACATCTTTGTCAAAAATATTTGATAATTCGGGATGAACGGAAACTGACAGATTAACATCGTCATTAATGGTATATAGCATTGGAGCAGTTTCTTCTCCTAATAATTTATATGAGTCATAATAAATATCATAATTTTCGGGTGCATCTTCATTTATTACGATTAAAGTTTCGTCGGTATAAGAGTTTACATTATTAGATACATATATTCTTATTTCATTATTATTATCAGTACTTTTAAAACCAACAGGATTATGAACTCTGATTTCGTTGTTCATGGTAATATTTGCATTATTTCCTGTTGCCTGAACGAAAAATCCCTGTCCCATTGCAATAAAATTTGAGCCTCCATGTAACGAAGCAGGTCCTGTGCTGTTATAAACCGCATAATTTCCTTCATTCTGGTCCCATATATAAATTGATGTAGCGATATTATTTCTTG
>SLSH01000323.1 GCA_007130555.1 Bacteroidales bacterium | reverse complement strand
TCATCTGACAGCAATTCTGTCCCTCTCAACAACAGTGCATAAATTGCCTCGACAGTTGCTTTTGTGGTTTTCCAGTCTTGAGTTTGCTTTTGTTTCAGCAGCCATACTTTCATTTCATCAACGGATTCGGTATCTTTAGCAACTTCTTCGAAAACTTCAATTAAAAGAGCCTGTGTTTCTATGGGTGCCTGATACCAGAAAAATCCTCTGTCTAATTTCCAGTACATTCCCAGTTCATCATTATGCAATGCGTGTTCTTTTAATGAAGCAGTAATTTTTGAAGGTATATCACTATCTTCAAATCTGTTTAAAGCAATGGCAATCATTCCCTGCATATAAAAACTTTTGTTTGTCCAGTATTGCTCAGCTTGTTGCTTATAATATCTAAAAGCCTCCGATGTTTTGTGGTCAATCGGATAGTTATTTATAAAAAATGAGCGGGTATATAAGTAATGAATATGCATATAGCCTAAGTTATCTTTATCCATACAATCATTTTCACAGTGATTTTTCAAATTATTATAACTTTCTGCAAATTCGCCGTCAATAAATGATATTGCTTTTCGTATCATTGTTGAAATCTGTCTGTTAGTAATATCAGCAACACCGAGATTATTTAATTTTCCAAAACCACTGACAATATGTTGAGTTATATACCAGCTTTCTCTCATACCTTTAAACCAGGACCAGCCTCCGTTATGTTGTTGTAATTCTTCTAACTGTTTAATGGCTATGTCTTTTTCGTTACTCATTCTGTTTAAATCGAATAGTAACCCTATTCTGCGTTTTCGTTCGGTTTCGTCTTTAGCTTGCAGTAGCCATGGAGTTTCTTCAAGTAAAAGTGTTTTCAGTTCCTGATTTTTTTCGAGATTTGATAATAAAGCATCGCTATCAGGGGTATCTCTCCACAATTCAAAAACTCTTTTGATTTTCGGGTTAGAATTTGCTATATGAGAAGCCAGCATATTGGCATATAATCTGCTGAAAATTTGTTCCGAGCAGTCATAAGGATATTCCATCAGATAAGGTAATGCCTGAACAGCGTACCATGCAGGATTAGAAGTAAATTCCAGTGCTAAATTATGATGTGTTAATGTTTTGGATTTTTCGCTGTTTATCAGTCTGTTCATTTTAAAAGAAGTAGTTCCTGCTTTACGTACAGGCAGAGGCATTGATTCGGTAACCAACATTCTGTTTGTTAATACGGGTAAAATTCTTTCTTCTCCATCCGAATGTTTATCTCCGATAGCAACAATCCTCACTCCTACCATTGATAAATTCTGCGGAACAGATAATTTCCAGCTTACGGCAATATTTTTATCCGCATCAACTTCAAAGTCAACGATATTTTCATTATCATTCAAAAACTTATTATTTAATGATTTAAGATTTTCGGGATTAAAGAATTCAATCTTTGCGGTACCTGTTATTATTTTGTCGGATATATTGCTGATTCTTGCGGAAATTTCTATTTTATCTTTTTCTCTGAAAAATCTGGGCAAATTCGGCGTTAGCATAAGTTCCTTTTGAGTAATCATTTGTTTGCGTATTTGTCCGATTTTTATATCTTTGGTATGAGCTATTCCCATAAAATTCCATCTGGTAAGACTTTCGGGAACAGTAAAACTGATAAAAATTTCGCCGTTTTCATCTGTTACCAGATGCGGATAGAAAAATGCCGTTTCTTCAAATATTTTTCTTATTTGAATTGGCGGAGCCTCCTGTTTTTCGGGAGTTTCATCATCTATTATTCCGGGTGGGTCTTCGCCTTTGGGCAGAATTTCTGTTCCGTTATCGGCAAACATTTGAGCCGGCATGGCGGATTTTTCTATACTTGTTTCTACCATACCAAGTCCTCTTGAGCGATAACGGCCGCCAGGACGAAGAAGCCCATAAGTATTCATTGCAGGGATAACAGTTTTTGATTTTAAATTATCGGGATGAAAATTTCTGCTGTATATATTTGCAGCTGTCAATGAAAATGAATTCTCAAGCCATGAAAAAGTTGAAAAATAATATGGCAGATAAGAAAAATTCCACCTGTTTTCAGCAAAAACATCTAATGAAGCATCATACATTGCCGACAACAATTCCGCATTTTGAGGATTACCTTCATTGTCGGTAATTTTTATTCTCCATTCTTCTTTCGAGCCCGGCAAAGTTTTATCTCTAAAAGTCAGTAGTTTCAAGTCTAATTCTTTGTTTTTCCATTCAACATTTATTCTTTGATTATAATTGTATAATTTTCCGTCTTTTACAAACATAAAACTTGCCGTAATTCCGCCTCTGTGGAATTCCTCAACAGGTATTTCAATGGTTTTTACTTCATTGCTTAATTTGATTATTTCGGTTTTAATAGTTTTTCCTTTAACATTAAGTGTATAAAACAAATTAACATTACGATAAGACGAACCTATATAAAATGAAACCGTTTCTCCGGGTTGAGCATTATCAGAATCGGCATGAAAAAACGAAGCGGTCTGATACGGCATCTTTTCAGAATTTTCCGAAAATAATGTAAAATGCTCTGTTTCAACGACTTCGTTACCCCTGTTATCTGTTGATTTTAATATTAAACGATAAACTCCGGTATCTTCATTTTTTAAATCACTTATATCTAATTTATCGGACTTACCTGTATCAATCATTTTACTTAATACTGTTTTTTCCGTTTTCCAATTATTATAATCCAATTCACCGGAATATTCATATCCCCCATAGAGTTTATACCATTCATCTTTTGTGTATAATTTTTTATCGGTATCGTTCCATTTTTTTGATG
>SLSH01000405.1 GCA_007130555.1 Bacteroidales bacterium | reverse complement strand
TCTAGTTCAGAATGTTCGATAACAAGGCTTGCGAACATTGAGTATCAGGAGTTTACTGTAGTAAATGACTGATGCGAAAGGTGAGCATAACGCAGTTAGCGGACATTATGGACAGACACTATATATAATAGATTTAGATCATTTTCAAAAAGATTTACCTTTTAAAAAAGTTAACGCATCTGATTATCAATTAGGAGGCATTAGAGATAATCAGGGTAAATTAACTCATAATCAAGTATTAGTCATTAATAATGTTTTTTCTGGAGGCAGAGCTTTTGATGGAGTTGTTAGCTATGGAACAACTGCAAAAGAAATTCCTATCCCAAGTGATACATGGGATATTTTAGAACATTCTAAACCAGGGTAGTATAGGTTAGATGCACAAGATAAAAGTCCTTACAATAATGTTTATGATGTTGAAGGAGTTGTGAATAGCGAGGGGAAACCAAGAAGAGGATTTGCATGGCATAAAGGAAGTTATAGCGAAGGTTGTGTAACAATGGACATAGGTGCCGAAGAATTGGATTTATTTATTCAAATTTTAGAAACAACTTCAACTAGTACTGTACCAAATAGAGTTGGGATTCAAAGTTATAACCCATTTTCTTCATTTACTAAATATGGAACAATGAAAACTACTGGAGAACCGCCATCTGATAGTTCAAGAAGTTCTGATTATGATATTGATAATTATCCAGGAGAAGGTTTACCTCCACCATAATTTTCAATTAAAATTAATTATTCTAATGTCAAAATTTAAACAATGAAATTACTTTTAATTTTCTTTTATATCGTTGTACCTTTTTCTATTTTTAATTCTTGCATAGACCCAAAATGCAGAGGCGTTAGAGAGGTTGATGTGTCAACCGAATTACTTTATGCGGCAAAACAATTAAATATTAATTATTGTTCTTTGTTGAGAAAATCTTTAAATCATGATTTTGAGTCGTTAAAAAAAATTTCTCTTTTGAATTTTGAGAATGACGCAACTTTTTTACATGGTTCGGTCTTAATTGATATTATAGGTATATTAGGAGAAGATAAGTATGTTGATATATTAAAAGGAATAACAAGCCAAGAAAAAAAGAGAATTGAAACATATTTGATGGCTGGTCTTCATTTTCCTGAACAAAGAAAGAAATATAACGATACATGGGAAGTTAAAGAAGCTTTCCCTATACTTTACGCTTTTTTGAATACAAATTAAATTAATTCTCCGCTATCGCAAGATTTATAATCTTTGATACAATAGAACTTGCGAAAGTTTAATGAATTTAAAACAACGAATCGGGTTTAAATTTTCTTAAAAAATGCGGAGTGATTGTTTTTTCTTTTGTGTCAAAAACTATAAATCCGTTTAATCTTCCGTTTTGAGTTATACATGGACCTGAAAAGCCGTAAATTTTATCCGTATTTGTAATTTGCTTCTTATCAGCAGTCATTCCTTTATTATTTATTCTTAAAATGCCGTTCGGGTGCATGTGTCCGAAAGTGCATATATTACTGTTATTTTTTTTGATAAACGAATGATGTTTTATAAAATCGGAAGATTCAAATAAAAAATCTGTTGTAGAGCCGGTTATATCGGGATATAAATAATGAGAAATAAAAAGATTAAGTTCATCTGTTTCTATACAGGACATTTCGGGCAGTTTATTTAGATATTCTATATCATCACTGTCAAGAAGTGCGGTTAATTCATTTTCTTCATACAACCATATTTTTTGATTTGAGATATTTTTTCTGTCATAGTAAGTAATATCATACCAATCTCCAGGAAAATCAAAACTGAAGATATTTTCAGGGAGTTTTTTTATTGCATAAAGATCGTGGTTGCCGATAACCGAATATTTACAGTTTGCCTTTACTAATTTTACACACTCCGAGGCATTTCTTGTATTATAATATTTGTAATAATAAGGAATACTAAATCCGCAGATATCACCAAGACTTATAATTTCGTCACAAGCTAATTTTTCTATTTGTTTAAATGCTGCAACTAAACTTTCTATGTCTTCGTGTATATCTGTAATTATTGCAAAACGCATAATTATATTGAAATTGATTTATCCCGCGAGATTAAACTTTTTTTCGGGTTCCTTTTTTGGTATTGCCGGGGACCGCAGTTTTTATTTTCTCGGATTTATTTATTATATTATCAGATTTTTTATTTTCAATTTTACCGGTCTTCTTAGTTTCTGGCTTGGCAGACTTATCTGTATTTTCTTTTGTTTCAGCTTCTTTGTCTTTGTCTTTTTTGATATTTTCTTCATTTATTATATTATACTCAACTAATTGATTATACCAGTTCACCAATTTTTTGATGTCTGAATAATAAACTTTGTCTTTATCATAATTTGGTAAAACATCTTGTAAAAAATCCCTGAATTCGCTTTCGGATGATTTAACTGTAACAGGTATCTCCTTACCGTGTTTTTCAAATATTTTAATAATAATATCCTTTAACGGCATATCTCCGTCTTCGGTAAAAATGGCAACATCCTCCAGCTTACTGATTTTTGAAGTGGAAAATGCAGGTTTTCTTTTCCCTGTCATTAAAGATTCGACAATTATATTATTCTTTCCTTGTGTTATAATTTTGAACAAACTTTGTTCTCCCGTAATTGATAATATTTCTTCTAACATAATTTTAAGTTATTATTTTGTTTACAAAAGTAATAAATGAAATAAAATAACAGATATTTTTTAGAGTTTTTTTTTATAGTTTATTCACAATTTAAATTTAATATAGCTGGACAAATAAACTTATTATTTTCAATTAT
>SLSH01000033.1 GCA_007130555.1 Bacteroidales bacterium | reverse complement strand
TACGGTTCATATATCGCACCAAAAGTAATAATGATGCCGTCTTTTGTAAATATCGGTGCTTATGTTGACGAAAATACGATGATTGATACATGGGCAACAGTAGGCTCCTGTGCTCAAATCGGTAAAAATGTACACTTAAGCGGTGGTGCAGGAATTGGCGGAGTACTGGAACCTGTTCAGGCTACTCCCGTTATTATCGAAGATAACTGCTTTATAGGCTCAAGATGTATTATTGTTGAAGGCGTAAAAATCGAAAAAGAAGCCGTCCTCGGTGCTAACGTGGTAATTACGGGTACTACAAAAATTATTGATGTATCCGGGGATAAACCTGTAATACATAAGGGTACAGTACCTTCAGGTTCGGTGGTAATACCGGGAACAACCGCAAAAAAATTTAATGCCGGAGAATATCAGGTACCTTGTGCATTGATAATAGGAAAAAGAAAAGAATCTACAGATAAAAAAACATCTCTTAATAATGCTTTAAGGGATTTTAATGTTTCTGTATAAAATTATATAATTTAATGAGAATCGGGTTTGACGCTAAAAGAGCATTTTTAAATAAAAGCGGACTGGGTAATTACAGCAGAGACCTTATCAGATCTTTGCATAATTATTATCCGGAAAACGATTATTTTTTGTTTACGCCAAAACCAGAAACCAACTTGCTGGAACCCGAATACAGAAAAAACATCATCACTCCCAGCGGCATAAATAAAAATTTTTCTTCATTATGGAGAAGTTTTAAAATGGGTAATGATATTGAAAAATGTAAAATGGACATATATCACGGATTAAGTAACGAACTGCCCCGAAACATCAACAAAACCAAAGCTGCCAAAATAGTAACTATTCACGATTTGATTTTTATTAAATATCCGCAATTATATAAGGCAACAGACAGGCTTATTTACAAAATAAAATTTAAAAATTCTTGTATAGAAGCTGATAAAATTATTGCAATAAGCGAACAGACAAAGGCTGATATAATAAGATATTTTAAAATTCCCGAAAACAAAATATCGGTTATTTATCAGGGATGCAATCCTATATTTTACGAAAAAGTAAACAAAGAATCTCTGGAAAAAACAAAAAAGAAATTTTCCCTGCCTGATAATTTTATATTAACGGTTGGCACGATTGAACAAAGAAAAAATGCTCTGAATGTAGTTAAAGCTTTGTATTACTATAATCTTGACATACCTTATGTTTTAATAGGGCGTAAAACTTCTTACCTGAAAAAAATATTAAAATATGCTTCCGAACATAATATTTCCAAACAAATAATAATACCGGAAAATATTAATAATGAAAATTTGCGTGATATTTACCAATTAAGCAGTATCTTTGCATATCCTTCGATTTATGAAGGTTTCGGAATACCTGTTTTGGAAGCACAGAATTCGGGAATTCCGGTTATTACGAGTGAATACGGAAGTACTGTTGAAGCTGCCGGTAAAGGAGCATTATTAGTAAATCCACTTGACCCGAAAAGTATAGGCTCGGCAATTAAAGAGTTATTGGAAAATTCCGAAACTAGAAAAAATTTAATTGACAAAGCTTATGAAAATGTTAAAAAATTCAGACAGGAAGAGATGTCTGACAAAATAATTAAATTATATGAATCGTTAAATTGAATATGACAGAAATTATAACAAAAACAATAGAAGTACTGGAAAGTAGCGGAACAATCATTTATCCTACCGATACTATATGGGGTATTGGTTGTGATGCAACAAATTTTGAAGCGGTTTCGAATGTTTATTCTATAAAAAAACGTGCCGAAAGCAAAAGTATGCTAATTCTTGTCAACAGTCAGGAAATGCTTAATAAGTACGTGAAATCTGTTCCCAATATTGCTTATGAATTAATCAATGTAATACAGGGTCCATTAACTATTGTTTATCCGAACGGCAAAAATCTGGCAAAAAACCTGTTTGCCCCCGACGGTTCAATTGGCATACGCATAAGCAAAAGTGATTTTTGCAATGAACTTATCGAAACTTTTAACAAACCTATTGTCTCGACATCTGCAAATATTGCAGGCATAAAAAATCCTCTCGGTTTTTTTGATATTGCAAATGAAATAAAAGAAGCAGTTGATTATATTGTACCTTTAAATCTTGAACAATTAAGCCCCCGCAGAAGTTCCGATATTATCAAAGTAAAAATGTCGGGAGAAATTGAAATTATCAGATAATTGAAGTTTTACCTCTGTCACAAGATGCAACCTTGCGGTATTATGGGAAATTTTATTATCCGAACGACTACTTTATTTGCAATAATATTTGAGATATAGTATTATTTGATTATTGTCCGATAAAACTTTAGTGATTATTTTGTTATTCTTGATATATGCAGTCCCTACGGGACTATTTGTAAACGAGATTTGCTTTTTGTTTTACCAATATTTCGTCCCTATCGGGACTGTCCCGTAGGGACAAAATATTGGTGGAGAGTGAATTAACAAGTTTTATTAAGTCCTGTAGGGACGATATATAATGACCAATTGTAATTTTAAAATAGTCCCCCGATAAACGAGGGTTTTGAAACAAACTATTTTAAAATTTTACAATCGGTATAATTTTTATCGGACAATAATGAATTTATTTATAAAAAATTCATTAACCCGTTAGGGTTTTAACATTAATAAAAAAAGTCATATAAACACAATTTTACTATTGTCCGTTAGGACATAAACATTTTGTAATAACTGTATATTCCCTACGGGAAAAAGTCATGAGAGCTATAGTACTTTTTATTAATGTCCATGTCCTACGGACAAAATGAAATG
>SLSH01000064.1 GCA_007130555.1 Bacteroidales bacterium | reverse complement strand
CTTATATATTCGGAGGCTTTTATATCACCGTATTCTTCAATGCCTCTGCCCTTAAACTCTTCCGATGACAAATCCGAAATTACTTGCTTGTACAGGGGCATGTTTTGAGGACAGACAAATAATACCGAAAAAACCGATATGATGATAAATATGTATTTTTTCATATTTTAAACTTTATTATCTGTGTTTAATCTGTGTACATCAGTGGCCTTTGCTTTTTTTTTTGCCACGGATTGACACTGATTTGCACTGATTTTTTCATATTTTAAACTCTTTTTATCTGTATTCAATCTGTGTATATCGATGGCTTTGCTTTTTTTTTTGCCACGGATTAACACGGATTAACACTGATTTTTCATATTTTAAACTTTATTATCTGTGTTTAATCTGTGTATATCGGTGGCTTTGCTTTTTTTTTGCCACGGATTAACACGGATTTGCACTGATTTTTTTATATTTTAAACTTTATTTATCTGTGTTCAATCTGTGTACATCAGTGGCCTTTGCTTTTTTTTACACGGATTTTTTTATACGTTTGTATTTTGTATGAATTGCTATTAATCTCTAGATTCTTTTTTCAATAATATTCCAGTCGAGTATATTCCAGAAATTCTTTAAATAATCGGGTCTTCTATTTTGATAATCAAGATAATAAGCATGTTCCCAAACGTCGCAGGTAAATAAAGGTTTTAATCCTTTTGTGATCGGTGTGTCGGCATTTGAAGTACCTGTAATTTCAAGTTTTCCGTTATTAATAACAAGCCACGACCATCCCGAGCCGAAAACGGTAGCTGAGAAGTTTTCAAATTCCTCTTTGAATTTTTCGAATGAGCCAAATTTATTGTTTATCATTTCCGATAATTTTCCTGTCGGATTTTTTTGAGGATTTGCCGAGAATCCCTCCCAGTAAAATGTATGATTCCATATTTGCGCTGCATTATTAAACATCCCGCCCTGCGAAGTTTTCACGATGTCTTCAATGCTTTTATTTTCAAAATCAGTTCCTTTGATAAGTCCGTTTAACTTATTAACATATCCCTGATGATGTTTTGTGTAATGAAATTCAACGGTTTTTTTGCTGATTTGCGGTTCTAACGCATCAAATTCGTAAGGTAATTTAGGTAATTCAATCATAATTATTGATATTTTAAATTTAACAAATAAATAGTTTACTTAACTATAAACAAAAAAATAAACAAAAAATTGTAATATGGATTTACACTTTTGATTTTGATTTAATTAAAAGAATAATTAGAGCTAAAATAATTATCAGAACTATTTTTATAATCAATGAAAAGTTAATTAATAACATAATATTATATTGATTTAATTACTCTTAAATTATGTGTATATCTTTTAATTTCTCTGTTATAAATACCCTGATGGTCAACAATATCTATTCTTACTTTTGTAGAGGCATGGATAATTTGTCCGCTTCCCATATATACACCGACATGAACGATATTTCCTTCATCATCATCAAAGAATATTAAATCTCCCGATTTTGCATCAGTTGTAAAGTTTATTGTATTTCCAAAATGTACTTGTTGATTACTGTCTCTGGGTATGTTTACCCCTGCGATTCTGTATAGCAGCTGTGTAAATCCCGAGCAGTCTATCCCCCATGCTGTTCTTCCTCCCCACAGATACGGACAGTTCAGAAGTTTTTTTGCTATATTAATTATCATTTCGCGTTTATCAACAGTAACAACTTCCTCTCCTATTGATTTTTCGAATTTATAGTGATTGTTATTAATTGTAAATACGCTTTCGCCTTGTTTAAAATTCGGGAACACCGATCCGATTGGTACTAATATTTTATCATTATTGTTTCTAATTAAAACCGTTTGTAAATCTTCAAAAAAAACCTTTTTATTATTTTGTAATCTTAAAAAATCATTTTCGCTGATAATACTCACAGCATCTTTAACCACCCATCCTTCGTAATTATCTTCGGGCATTTTAATTCTGAGCCATTCACCACGTTTTGCTATTATTTCAAAACTTTCACCGAATAAAATCTGACTGAGCATTTCACTTCTGTCCGACAACCCCTGTCTTATTGGGATAACTGCTAATTCACTTAATCCGAATTCCATAAAATAGTTAAATATTTCATCTTAAAATTATTCAAATATAATATTATATTTATGCTAAAAAATTAAAATTTATTAACAAAAACACTTAAAGCTCTGATATTCAAATTAAAAATAGTTGAAATATTTATTTAGTGATAAATATATCTTTTTGTATTGATTAGCTTTATAAAAAAAAATGAACTATTCAGGTCATTCTAAATCTTTTTAATTTAAATAATAGTTATATTTGCCTGAAATTTTAAATATATGGAACAGAATACCAACAAAAGAAGAAAAATACTGTCTATACTTTATGTAGTCCTATTGTTTTCGATTTGTGTGGCATTATTGGTTTTTATTTTTCCTAAAAACCCGAAATTTGATTATGAATTTACCAAAGGCAGCCCTTGGTTATACAATGATTTAATAGCAGATTTTGACTTTCCCATCTATAAAAGTGATGATGTAATAAAAGCAGAAGAAGACAGTATTAATGAATATTTTATTCATTATTATTCCATTGATACCGCAATAAACAAGAAAATCATTATTTATTTTAAAAATCAATTAAAGCCTGTTAAACAAGATGTAATAGCAAAACTTAAAAACAGCAATAAAAATATATTTCAGAGAAACAGACCGGAGATACTGTGGAATGATTTAGAAAATATTATAATCAATGAATTAAATTATTTATACGATGCGGGAATTATTTCAATTGATGAAAATATATCAACGGATGTTTTTTATATTACTTATAATGAGACGATTGAACTTAGAAATTTCAGCGATTTTTATACCGGACAAAAAGCTCTTGAACAATTAAAAAAAGCAGTACAAAAATCTATAATATACAGAAACGACTCATTATTGACGATAAATTCACTTGAAGATTTATTGTCATTGAATAATATCATACCGAATATTATATATAATCATGAGTTAAGCAATGAAATACTTAAAAACAGATTAAACTCAATATCTGCAACTATGGGAATGGTGCAGGTGGGCGAATTAATCATATTACGAGGCAGTATTGTAAATGAAAACACATATAATATACTGGCTTCATTACAAAGAATATATGAAACCGGACACAGTTCCATAAATATATATTATGTTATAGCGGGTATTTCTGCTTTGCTGATATTACTGTTTTTAAGTATAGTATTATATCTTAAATTTTATTTTAAAAAACAGCTATACGCCTATAAAACAGCGACTTATATAGTTGTTCAGATTTTATTTATTTTATTGTCGGTGTTTGTTATTATTAATTATACGGGATTAAGTGTAAATATTATTCCGTTTACTTTAATAGCATTATTGATTTTAACTTTCTATAATTTCCATATAGCTTTTTTTATATATTTATCAACTATCCTTATGATAGGTTTTTTTGTTCCCAATAATTTCGAATTTTTGTTTATTCAGTTAATAGCAGGGCTTATGGCATTGTTCAGTATGCGAAACATACAAAAACGGAGGCAGATATTTGTAAGTTTGGGTATTGTTATTTTAACATATTCATTATTACACACAGGGTTTGTATTTATAAAGCACAGCAATTTATCGGCATTAAATATTTATGATTATTCGTATTATGCCATTAGTTCGTTTCTGCTTTTGCTTTTTTTACCTTTTGTATATATTTATGAAAAGATATTCGGTTTTGTTTCGGATTTTTCGTTGATGGAATTAAGTGATACCAATAATCCGGTATTAAGGGAATTAGCAGAAAGAGCACCCGGCACTTTTCAGCATACTCTTCAGGTAGCCAATCTTACCGAATCGGTAGTAAGAGAGTTAGGAGGCAATGCTTTACTTGCAAGGACAGGGGCTCTTTATCATGACATAGGCAAGATAAAAAATCCTGATATATTTATCGAAAATCAATCTGCCGACAGTAATATTCATAAAAAATATTCTTACGAAGAAAGCGCCGAAAACATTATTGAACATGTAAAATTTGGGGTTAAACTATCAAAAAAACATAATCTGCCGAAACAGATATCGGATTTTATTTCGATGCATCACGGAACAGGTATAACAAAATATTTTTATAATTCATGGATAAATGAAAATCCCGGAAAAAGAATCAATAAATCCAAATTTACATATCCCGGACCAAAACCGCAATCTGTCGAAACTGCAATAATGATGATGGCAGATTCAGTTGAAGCTGCATCCAGAACATTAAAAACATATAACGAAAAAAATATAACCAATCTTGTTAATGAAATAATTGACACTCAATTAGACGGAAATCAGTTTGATGATGTAGATATTACATTAAAACAAATCACAATGGCAAAAAGAATTTTTATTGAAAAACTTAAAAACATATATCACAGCAGAATTGAATATCCGAAACTGGAAAAATTATCAAAAAAATGATAATTTAATGCAATATTAATCAAATTCCTGCTGTTTATTTACTTTTGCCAATACTACTTACTTAATGATTTGGAATAAAAACATAATTATTTTTTATCTTATATTTTTGCCGTGCTTTATTTTTGCTCAAAATGCGACTCTTAAAGGTATTGTTAAAAATAAAACAGGTAGCCCCATTGAATTTGCAAATGTAAGTATCCCTGAGTACTTATCCGGTACGACTACTAACAGACTTGGTCAGTATTTATTAACTGTTCCCGCAAATCAGGAGTTGGAAATTCATTTTTCATTCATCGGAGCCGAATCTGTGATAATAAATATTACACTAAGTCCGGACGAAGTACATGAATTGGATATTACTTTAAAAGAAAGCATTACTATTTTACCTGACGCAACCATAAGTGTAGAAAGCGACAGACTGTTTAATATTACCAGAATAAATCCTGACATTTCGCATACCATACCTACTGTAGGTGGATTTGAAGATGTTTTAAAGACACTGCCGGGAGTATCGTCAACAAGTGAATTAAGCAGTCAGTATAATGTTCGCGGCGGAAATTTTGATGAAAACCTGGTTTATGTAAATGATATAGAAATATACAGACCTATGCTTGTAAGGTCAGGACAACAAGAAGGACTTAGTTTTATTAACTCGGATATGGTTTCATCCGTAATATTCTCTGCAGGGGGTTTTCAGGCAAAATACGGAGATAAAATGTCTTCGGTACTCGATATAAGATACAGAAAACCTACTGTTTTTCGAGGCTCAGTTACTGCAAGTATGCTGGGCGGAAGTGCTCATGTAGAAGGAGTATCGAAAAATCACTTACTCCGTCACAGTACGGGAATAAGATATAAAACAAACCAATATCTGCTGGGTTCTCTTGATACACAGGGTGATTATGAACCGAATTTTACAGATATTCAAACTTACATTACTTATGATTATTCCGAAAAAATTGAATTCGGATTTCTGGGAAATTTCAGCAGAAATACATACACTTTTATTCCTCAAAACAGAGAAACATCATGGGGAACATTAAACGAAGCATTAAAAATCAGTATGTATTTCCGCGGACAGGAAATGAATAAATTCAGTACATTAACAGGAGCTTTTACAACAACTTATAAAGTAAATAATGATTTAAATTTAAAATTTATAGCATCATCGTTTTATACACACGAAGAAGAAACATTTAGTATTCTGGGGCAGTATTTCTTAAATGAATTAGACAAACAGTTAGGTTCTGATGAATTCGGAGATAGTGTAAGTAATATCGGAATAGGTTCATTTTTAAATAATGCACGAAATTATCTGGACGGATATGTAACATCATTAAATCATATCGGTAATTATTCGACAAACGGACATAATATTGTGTGGGGAGTAAAATATAATTATGAAATATTTGATTACCAAATAAGAGAATGGAATATGATTGACTCGGCAGGATATTCTCTGCCGTACAGCTCCGAAGAAGTTCTTTTACATTTGGTTGATACTGCGGTTTTTGATATTCACAGCAACAGATTTAATGCATTTGTGCAAAATTCATATCTGATTGATGCGGATTATGGCAAATTCGGGCTTAACGGAGGAATAAGATTTAATTACTGGGATTTTAATAATCAGTTTTTGGTAAGCCCCAGATTATTAATTTCTTTTAAACCCGAATGGAAACGAAATTATGTATTCAGGTTTTCGTCGGGAGTGTATCATCAGCCACCTTTTTTCAAAGAAATCATAAAACTTGACGGTACCATTAACCATGATATAAAAGCTCAGTCGTCAATACATTTTGTTCTTGGAAGCGATAATGAATTTACTGCATGGAACAGACCATTTAAATTGGTAACAGAAGTTTACTATAAATATTTATATAATCTTATTCCTTATAATGTTGATAATGTAAGAATAAAATATTACGGAGAAAATATTGCTCACGGATATGCAGTAGGAATAGAATCGAAACTTCACGGGGAATTTGTTCCCGGCACTGAATCGTGGGTAAGTCTTGCCATTATGCAAACACAAGAAGATATTGAAGGTGATTTTTATACCGAGAAACAAGAAGACGGAACAATTGACACAATTTTTCCGGGTTTTATTCCACGTCCTACCGACCAAAGAGTAAGTTTCGGGATATATTTTCAGGACTATATTCCCGGTAATCCTACATGGCAAATGCATTTGAATGTTTTATTCGGAACAGGATTACCGTTTGGACCACCAAACAGCGAAAGATATATGGCTACGGCAAGGATGCAACCATACCGAAGAGTGGATATCGGAATATCAAAACAAATTATCAGCGAACACAGAGAAATTTCCGAGACTAGCCCATTCAGACATTTTAAAGATATCTGGATAAGTCTTGAAGTTTTTAATCTCCTGGATATAAATAATACAATTTCTCATACATGGGTTACCGATATCAGAAACTGGCAATATGCAGTTCCTAATTACCTTACAGGCAGAAGAGTAAATTTAAAATTAACGGCTAAGTTTTAACGGAAATATTTTAGTACATAACAAAACTTTATGTGATTAATTATTTGAACAAAATAACAGTCTTTATATGAGCATTTTGCAATAATAATCCTGCCACAAAAACACTAAAACACTAAATTTCACGGAATAGTTTTGTGTAATTTCGTGCTTTAGTGTTTCCGTGGCGAAAATCAGTAGTCATAAATCTTTTGAAAAAGTTTTGTCATGTACTAAACGGAAATATTTTCACCTTATCCCTGCTGTTCTTAATGCCTGATGATATTTTCGTGCATTTGCATTATGTTGTTGTAATGTAATCGCAAAACTGTGATATCCTGAAAAATCGTCTTTGGCACAAAAATACATATAAGAGTGTTTTTCGTAATTAAGGACAGCATCAATTGAAGAAACCGATGGAATATTTATTGGTCCCGGCGGTAAGCCCGTATATTTGTAAGTATTATAAGGGGAATCAATTTCCAAATGTTTTTTTAATACTCTTTTAATACTAAAATCTCCCGTAGCATAAACAACAGTCGGGTCTGCCTGTAGTAACCAACCTCTTTTAAGGCGATTCATATATACTCCGGCGATTCTTTCTTTCTCATCATTCTTTTGTGTTTCTGCTTCAACAATGGATGCAAGAGTACTTATTTCGGATTGACTTAAACCTAATTCTGTCGCTTTACTTTTACGCTGTTCGTTCCAAAAGAACCTATACTCTTTCGCCATTCTTTCGATAAAACCATCGGCAGAAGTATTCCAGTAAAACTGGTATGTATCGGGAATAAACATAGAAATAAATGTATTTTCATTAAATCCGTATTTAGCATGAATATCAGGGTCTTTCATTTTATTTATTAAGTTCAGGGAATCAGCTTCAATAAAAACCGACACTCTTCCTGCCAATATTTCCAAAGTTCTTAAACTGATAAAAGTTACATTTACCGGACTTTGAGTACCCGACCTTAATAAATTCACCAATTCGTTATTCGACATTCCGTTACTGATTTGATACCTGCCCGATATTACAATTGAAGGATAGTTCTTTTTTCCGGCAACAAATTCAAAAGATTCGCGATTTATAATTATTTTATTTTCAACTAATATATCCAAAACATCATTATAATCTGAGCCGGTAGAAATATACAAGTAGTCTGTTTGCTGTGTTCCTAAATCAACATTAGGAGCAAAAATATAATTATAATATTTATATGCATATATTCCTGTTATTACAAGTATTGTAATAAGTATTGTTGAAATAATTATAATTACTTTACCCGTTTTTGACATTGTAAATTCAATTTAATTTATAATATTGCAAAAATATTTTTTTAATGTAAAATGAAGCAATTAATTTTATTATTATTATCAACAATTATAATAACAATAATTTCATGCGATAATGAAAACAACAGATGCATGAAAAGAAGCGGAGAAATTACAACTTTTAACGAAAATTTAAGTAATTTCAGTAAAATTTCAATTAATAGCAATTTTGATGTAAAACTTAAACAATCAACAAATTATTCAATCAGTATTACGGCAGGTAAAAATTTAATTCCTTATGTAGAATATAATATTTCAAGAGGAGAATTAAGCCTTAGAAATAATAACAGATGTAACTGGTTAAGAGATTATTCACAGGTTGAAGTAATAATTTCATTTCCCGAAATAAAAGAAATTTCAATTACCGAGGCATGTAATTTAAGTTCAATAGACACACTTAAAATTAGTAAATTGATAATTGATAATCGTGCAGGAATTTTAAATTCCGATTTAACTATAAATTGTGACAGTTTAGAATTCAGAGCACATGCATCAACGGGTAATTACAGATTTTTTGGAGAAGTTAATTATGCATATATATACAACATAGGAAACGGATATATTTTTTCACATAATATGAAATGTAAAACCATGCATATTGTTCATAAATCTTTGGGAAGAAGTATTATACACGTAACCGATTTACTTATGATAGAAAATATTGAACATGGTATTGTAGAACTAAGATTCGGTTGTCCGTACATAAGTTTTAATTCTTATGAATTTAAGGATAGATTTGAAGATAACCCTGTATGCCAATAATCTGAATCAAACCGATAATAAAACAAGTAAAATACTATGCAAATAAAATATAGCCCTGTTATAACAATACCACTCCTGATTTTGCTTTCATTTTACTTAAGCTATTCACAAAACAATAATGACACAATAATTTTAGAAGAAGTAATTATTAAATCGGGCAGAATTAGTTTATCTGAAAAGCAGAATTTAAAACATACCGAAATAATCGGTATTTCTGAAATTAAAAATTCTGCGGATAATGATATAAGTTCCGCATTAAATTCGGGAGCATCAATTGATGTACGGCAAAGGTCTTTCAGTAAAGTACAGTCGGATTTAAGTATCAGAGGCGGAACCTTTGACCAGAACATTGTATTACTGAACGGAATAAACTTATCCGACCCGCAGACAGGTCATCATAATCTAAATCTGCCTGTTAATAATTCCGACCTGCAGGAAATCGAAATTATTTATGGTGCAGGTTCAAGAATTTTCGGTGCAAACGCCTTTACAGGAGCGGTAAATTTCAAAACGAAAGCTCCTGAAAATAATTTTATTGAATTTAATGTATCCGCAGGAAGTTTTAATACTGTAAATACAAATATTTCGGCAGGATATTCGGGAGATAAAACAACTCACTATTTTAGTGCCGATTACTCTCAATCCGATGGTTTTGAATACAATACCGACTATAACAGATTATCATTGTATTACGAAAATAATACAAAAATAAATTCGGTTAATGCAAAAACAATGGGCGGATTTATTGATAAAAGTTTTGGTGCATATAATTTTTATACCCCGCAATTTGCCGACCAGTACGAACATATTCAAGCCTGTTTTGCTGCATTAAAATTAGACGGAGGTCAAAATATTAAATGGAACGGAAACCTATACTGGAGAACATTAAAAGACAGATTTGAACTATTCAGAGAAGACAAAAATTATTATGCGCAAAAAAATAATTACTGGATAAATAAAAATACTGCCGATACAATAAGCTGGTATAAAGGTCATAATTATCATCTTACAAATATTGCCGGAAGCGGATTTAATGCAGAAACAGATTGGGTTTTCGGAAAATCCGCCATAGGCGGAGATTACAGATTAGAGCATATTTTTTCTAATGTTCTCGGTAATGAACTTGATGATAAACACAAAGAGCTATATACAAAAAATGATATGCGGCAAAATATATCCGTTTTTGCGGAACACGGGTATTATACCGATAAAATTCTTGTAAATCTGGGCTGTATGGCTTACTGGAATCAACAATACGACTGGAATTTTTATTACGGCGGAGATGTAGGATATTATCTTAATAAAAACATACTTGTAAAAGCCGGCGTAAATAAAGCCATGAGATTGCCTACATTTACCGAATTATATTATCAGGGACCGTCAAATCTCGGAAATCCGGATTTAATTCCCGAACAAGCTCTTACTTACGAAATCGGGGGAAAATACATAAATAACCGAAAATCAGGAGCAGGCATAAATTTATTTTACAGAGAAGGTAAAAATATTATATCGTGGATAAAAAATCCCGGCAATGAAATATGGAAAACAGAAAATTTAACAACATTAAATACAACAGGAATTGAAACAAACTTTTTTTATGCAGGATTTAACGATGCTTTTATATTAAATAAAATTCATTTATCTTATATGTTTTTAGAACAGGATAAATATGCCGCAGGTTTGGAGTCAAAATACACATTAGACCAGTTAAGGCATAAATTCATCCTGAATATTGACCATAATATTTATAAAAAACTCAAAGGATTTGTCAGTCTGAATGTTTTCAGAAGAAACGGCGAGTTTGAGTTTTTTGATACAGGAACAATGACTTATACAGGAACTAAAAAATATCAAACTGTTCCACTTATAAATTACACACTAAGTTTTGAACTAAATAAATTTGAATTTTATTTAAAAGCATATAATCTTACAAATCAGGATTATTATGACATAGGCAATGTTCCTACTCCCGGATTAACAGTTATG